>JAQVWU010000148.1 GCA_028709565.1 Eubacteriales bacterium | reverse complement strand
ATATGGAAAAGAAGCTCCGTCTTCTTTTTGTGCTTTTTTTTACAGAGTTGTTTCAGCTTATTTGGAAGCCTAATTCAATCCATATAATGCCTTTTGGCAAAACTAAATTGTCATTCAGCTAACCCTAAGTATATCATGTTAATTTAAGTTTGTAAACGGTATATATCGCGTTAATAATTAATTGTGTCTTTTTTGTATAAATGCATATTTTATTAACGATAATATGGTGCATTTTATATAAACAAAGAATGTGGTTTGATGTGGATTAAACCGTTTTTTGCTGTATTTCACCTACTTTTCAAAAAACATTTCAAAAACTATCATATAACCGTCACATAGTCTGTGTATAATAAATCATAAACAATAACATCAAAAAATATAGATTTAAATACGGAGGTAAAAAATGAACAACCATAATCAGGATGATCGCAACACGGACAACGAAGTCCAAACCCCTCAGACTCCCGAAAATACTGCTCCGCCGGCCGAACGCAGTGAGTATAGTCCGCCTGTAAATTACGTCAACACATACAAACCGGAAAATCAAATCAAAAACCCCGAAAAGAAAAAGAAAAAAGGCATTTCCCGCAGCTTTGTCGCCGCAGCCGTAATAATAGCTATTCTGTTGTCGGGCGCCGCGGCGTTTGGCGGAACCTTACTCGCCGACCGTTACACCGGCAATCCTGCCGGTACGCAGACAGAGAATACGGCAAAAACGCCTGCCGATAACGCCGGGACAAAAGTGAGAGACGAAGCTGTAATTGTCCAGTCCGCTGCGCCGATATCAAAATCCGAAAAGATTGAGTCGAACGCAATCGCCGCGGTTGCCGCAGCCGCAGCCGATTCGGTGGTTGAGATATCCACCGAAACGATGGTCACCTCTTCCTTTTACGGGCAGTATATCACCGGCGGCGCCGGCAGCGGTGTTATCATAACCGAAAACGGATACATCATAACCTGCGCGCATGTTATCGCCGGCGCTTCAAATGTCACGGTAAAACTGACCGACGGCATGGAATATCCCGCAACCGTCATCGGTTCGGACGCGCTTACCGATATAGCGATAGTTAAAATCGAAGCTTCCGGTCTTCCCTTCGCAACAATCGGAGACTCTGCCGGACTCGTGGTCGGAGAAGACGCCGTCGCAATCGGCAATCCGCTCGGAGAACTGGGCGGGACGGTTACAAACGGCATTATCAGCGCCCTTGACCGTGAGGTGGAGATAGACGGTCAGTCATATAATCTGCTCCAGACCAACGCGGCTATAAATCCGGGCAATTCCGGGGGCGGTCTGTTCAATCTCAACGCCGAACTTATCGGTATCGTCAACGCGAAATCTTCAGGTTCAGGTATCGAAGGTCTCGGATTTGCCATTCCCGTCAATGATGCTATCGAGATTGCCAGGCAGCTCATAGATTTCGGCTATATCAAAGGCAGACCGAAGCTGGGCATTATGGTAATAGACGTAAACGAAGCGACCGATTTCTTTAAACTCCGCAGACAGGAATACGCGGCTATATTAAATTACATCACAGGTTCCGGCGTATACTTCCTGCAGTATAATACCGATATTCAGACCGAAGGAAACTTCGAATTCGGCGACCGCATCGTCGCGATGGACGGAATCGCGATAAACAACCAGCAATCACTCGAGAAACTTTTAAACGAAGAATATAATATAGGCGACAAGGTCACCATAACGGTTGCCAGACTGACCAATGTCGCAATCCAGAGAAGCGAAATGGTGGATGTAGAGGTTACGCTGGTGGAAAGTGTTCCGGCTGAAGAAGAAGCCAACGGATAAGACATCCGAGAACTAAATAAAACCCGGGGGAACACCGTTTACGGCGTTCCCTTTGGCGTGATAATTCGCGAAAGGGAGGTTCCTCAATGCCGAATATGCTTATTGTCGACGACGAAGAAATGATACGCCGGCTTATACGTAAATACGCCGAATTTGAAGGTTACGACGTGACCGAAGCTGCCGACGGAATGAGCGCGGTGATGCTTTGCCGGAAAAACAAATATGATATTATAATAATGGACATAATGATGCCCGAGCTTGACGGATTTTCCGCCTGCCGTGAAATAAGGAAACACTCGGACACACCCATTCTGATGCTGTCGGCGCGCGGCGAGGAATATGATAAAATAAGCGGCTTCGAGTTGGGTATTGACGATTATGTCGTCAAACCCTTTTCACCGAAAGAGCTTATGCTGCGCGCCGCCGCCATACTTAAACGTTCCCAAAAGCAATCCGATATGCCTGAAAACGAAATTTTTGAAGTTGAAGGGTTAAAAGCTGATTTTACCGCGCGTCTGGTCTATGTGGACGGAGAGCGTGTGGATATGTCCCCAAAGGAATATGACCTGTTTTTCTATATGCTGCGCAACCGCAACATCGCCCTCACCCGTGAAAAACTTATAACGGAGGTCTGGGGATATGATTTTTACGGGGACGACCGCACCCTTGACACCCATATAAAGCTGCTGCGGCGTTCATTGGGTCCATACGCGAAATTCGTTGTAACCCTGCGCGGCGTCGGATATCGCTTTGAAGTACCCGGATAACCGGACAGATACCGATCAAGGAGACTGACATTGACCGACAATCCAAACTGCCGCAAAAAAAAGATAAAGCCGCAAAAAGGGTCAAAACGGCGCGGCGTCAGCATAAAGTGGAATATTTTCTTCTGGCTAATGCTCTTTTCCGGTTTGATAATCATTATTTTATGGCTGTGCCAGGTAGTCTTTCTGGATGATATATATAAAACCATAAAGATAAACGAGATAAAATACGCCGCCCGTACAATCACGGAACATATCGATTCGGATGAGCTTGAAGTCAAAGCGGAAAAGATCGCGTACGACGGAGAGATATGTATCCTCGCCCTGCGTATGATGGATAACGATACCGCCGAAAAGGTTCTCCTAATCCATACATCATCCGAATGCACCATTCACAATACCGACGAGCATTCCAAGTTTGTCCTGTACGATTCAGCTGTCGCAAGCGGCGGGGAACTGCTCCAGCGCTTCCGCTTCGATGAAAAGCGCCGCGCTTATTACAGTATCGATGACGATTTTTACCGAAGCAATACATCGGACCCGGAAAGCATTATATACACAAATATAATAATAAACAAAGACGGGGACAGCATACTGTTAATGCTCGACTCGGTCATCTCTCCGGTTTCGGCAACGGTACGCACCCTTAATTATCTGCTCGCCGCGATAACCGTTCTGCTGTTTTTTCTGACTCTGGGACTGGCTTTTATCATGACACAGCAGGTTTCAAAGCCCATCATCAAGATCAACGAGTCGGCAAAGCGTCTGGCGCAGCGCAAATATGACACCGTCTTTACCGAACAGGGATACCGGGAAATTGCCGAACTGGGTAAAACCCTGAACTACGCGGCGCTCGAGTTATCGAAAGTGGACGATTTGTACCGCGAACTGATTGCCAATATATCCCATGACCTGAGAACACCCCTGACCATGATAACCGGTTACAGTGAGGTAATCCGAGACCTTCCCGGTGAAAACACCCCGGAGAATATTCAGATTATCATCGACGAAGCCAACAGGCTGACCTCTCTTGTAAACGATGTGCTGGACATCTCCCGTTTGCGAAACGGACTGCAGCAGTTTGAAAATATACCCTTCAACCTGACCGAAGCGATTGAGAACACGCTGACACGCTACAGCAGGCTGGTGGAAAACGACGGTTACACAATTGATTTTATTTATGAAAACGATGTTATCGTGAATACCGACCGCAGCCGCATACTGCAGGTGCTGTATAACCTTGTCAACAACGCCATCACCTATACCGGAGCCGATAAAAAGGTAACGGTACGGCAGCTGACCCGCAAAGATACCGTATGCATCGAGATTACCGATACCGGCGAGGGTATCGAAGCGGATCAGCTGGAATTTATCTGGGATCGTTATTATAAGCTTGACAAAATACACCGCCGGGCGGCGGTAGGCACCGGACTCGGTCTTTCGATAGTAAAGACGGTTATGGAAGCGGCCGGCGGCAGATGCGGTGTTTCGTCCAAGGTTGGTTCGGGCAGCACCTTTTGGTTTGAGCTGAAAATCTACAATGACACAGCGATCGGCGATTCCAAATAATTCGAAAACTCGAACTATTAGAACTATTCGAAACAAACGGAATATGATATGATAAGATAAGATAAGATAAGATAAAATAAGATAAAAGATAAGATAAAATCGAGTAAAATCACTGACATAAAAATCCGTTTGCCCTTGACAGTCGCCCAACCTTATGTTATAATAACCGCGTAAATACACGATAAAACAATAATTATCGTTATATCTTTATTTCTTATATCTTTAAATTGAAATAAATATTTTAGAAAGAAGAACCCACCATGAAAAAGAACGCAGTTGTTATAGGATACGGCGGAATGGGCGGCTGGCACACCGAGCATCTTTTAAAAAGCGATGTTTGCAATCTGATTGGTGTGTATGATATCAAAGAGGAACGCAACGAACTGGCGCGCAGCCGCGGGATTTTCGCTTATGATACCTACAAGGCGGTTCTCGACGATCCCCGCGTCGACCTGCTTACCGTGGCTATACCGAACGATCAGCACCGGGATGGTGTAATTCAGGGGCTTAACGGAGGCAAAAACGTCATATGTGAAAAGCCGGTTGCCATGTCATCGGCGGAGCTTGCCGATATGATCAAGGCTGCCGAACGGAATAATAAGATTTTCTCGGTTCATCAAAACAGAAGATGGGACGTCGATTATCTCGCGATGAAACAGTTGTCCGAATCGGGTGAAATCGGAGAGGTCTTCAACATCGAATCGCGCATTCACGGTTCGCGCGGGATTCCCAGCGACTGGAGAGGCGAACTGGCCCACGGCGGCGGCATGCTGTTTGACTGGGGCGTTCATTTAATCGATCAGATACTCATGATAATTCCCGATAAAATCACCTCCGTTTACTGCCGTTTTGACCATATTACAAACAACGAAGTGGATGACGGTTTCAAGCTCGACCTGGGATTTGAAAACGGAGCCAAAGCCTATATAGAAGTCGGAACCTATAACTTTATAGCAATGCCCCGCTTTTACATACAGGGCAAAAAGGGTACCGGAATCATTCACGACTGGCGTCAGAACTGCAAGGTTACCGTCTGCACGCACTGGCACGAGAGCGAGGTTGTTCCCGTTCAAACGGCAGCCGGACTGACAAAAACGATGGCGCCGCGGGATTCGGTTACCACGGATGAATATGAACTCGACCGTCCGTTATCCGATGTACACGAATACTACCGCAATTTCTGCGCCGTAATCGACGGCAGCGCCGATCTGATCGTCACGCACTCCCAGGCAATGCGGGTCATGCATGTAATAGAGGCATCTTTTGAGTCGAATGCGCGCGGCCAGATAATAAAAACCGAACTGTAATCAATCAAACAAATAACCGCTGTTCTAAACAGCGGTTTATTTTTATCTGTTATTGTTATCGGTTACTTTTCCGCCTCGGTTACCTCAATATCAAACGACGCGGTTGCCTCCTCGCCGCCTTCGGAATAATAAATATTCACGGTAAGCGTACCCACTGTATTCAATACCTCACCAATAGTCGGTTCGCTCCTGATTGAGGTTATAGCGTCTATAATTTTAGTCGAGGCGTCGCTGTAGGTTGCCGTTATAACCAAACCGTCCAGACTAAGCTTATCCCCCGTAACATAAGTCGTTTTTGTGGGTTCTGATGTGATTTTGATGGACTTGAGTGTTATTGCTTCGTCCTCGAATTCGGCGGTAACGGTTACGTTTTTCGCCGGCATTGTGAAGGTTGTTCCCTCTATAACGGTGTCATCATACTTCAGGGTACCCGCTTTGAGTTGTTTTCCCTCATTGGGGGTCACCGTGAGGGTGATGGTCTTGCCCTCACGGGCAACCGCCGGGCTGGCTGTAATGGTGCCTCCGGTAAGCTCGCCCACCGTTATTCTGTAATCGGGCATCATTAAATTAAAAATAAGTTTGCATATCTCGGCGCGTGTTACCGGTTCGCCGGGGTTAAAACTGTCGTTGTCATACAAGTCCCTGAACACATCGGCGTTAATACATGCCGAAACGCTCTCCCGCGCCCAGTCGGACACCGACGCGTGATCTTCATATCGTTGATAGTCATCCTCGTCGGCGGCCTTCAGACCGTAGGTACGCGCTGTAATCACGGCAACCTGCTCACGGGTCATAAAATCTTCCGGTGAGAAGGAGGTTTCGCTCTTACCCATAAACAGTCCCAGACTGCTCAGCACAATGGCGGGGCTGTCGAAATACTGCTCCAGACGGGTAATATCAGCAAAGCGGTGATTAACCTCTTTAATTTTTAAAGAGCGGCACCATAGTATCGCAAAGTGCGCCCTGGTCAGCTGCTCGTCGGGATTAAAGGTATCCGGTGTTACGCCGATGACGAAACCCTTATCCCGGCAATATTTAATCTCTTCTTCATATCTGTGGTCAGACACATCCTCAAAAGCCGCCGCGCAAACCGGCACCGTAAACTGAAGTACGGCTATTGCGGCTATCAAAACCATACATAATTTTTTTATCTTCATAACTTCTCCTGTTTGTCAGTGATATATAATCCCTGTTCATTAAACATTTTATTTAATGCAATTATATCTTTCACGCTTTTGATTTTTTTATAACAAGCAAAAAAATGAAACAAAAGCATGAAATAACGATGATGAAGTTATGAACGCGGCCATTTTCAGAGGGCTTTTATGGTGTTTACCAGCGCTTCTATATTCTCAAACGGGAATCCGTTGTCCGCCTCGATATAAAACCACCCGCCCCCCTCATACAGTCTGAAGATTTCATATTCACGCAGCACCAGTTCCCTTACCTGTACCGGGGTGCCGCCGGTCATTGTCCGCGCCCGGTCGGTGTGAATTGCGACCGCCAGCCCGAGAGACCTGCACAAAGCCGCCAGCGCCTCCATATCATAGGCGGGCAGCTGCGGCCAGACCGAGGTTACCCCCGCTTCGGCAAGGTCGGGCAGTATGTCCCATATGTATCCGCAGGAATGGAAGTGTATGTCAAGCCCGGCTTTTCTC
>JAQVWU010000147.1 GCA_028709565.1 Eubacteriales bacterium | reverse complement strand
TAATATATTCCATTACAATACACAGCTTTCGACATTTCCCCTTGAGGCGGCAAATCATCCCGAACTGCTGGAAACCTATTATAACTACCGTATATCACAGCTTCCCGCGGCGCGCGAATATGCCGCAAAACACAAAGGTAAGTCAGGGGCTTTTTACACCGATGTCAGCGATTTTATGGGCAGAATGCAGCCGCAGGAGTTCAACTGTACATGCGGCGCACAGATAGCAATGGCCCTTTACGACCATTATCGTTATTCAAACGATGAAATGTATTTGCGGCGTATATTACCCGTCATGCACTCGGTTGGCGAATTTTATATCGATATGCTTACGATGGGAGACGACGGATATTATCATATTCATAATACCCTGGGCTATGAGGGCTCTCCGATGCTTGATGACAGCATAACCGACCTTGCAATGATAAGAATACTCTTCGCCGCCCTTATAAAGCATCTGCCTGAGGATGAAGGCGCCCTCTTTGCCGGCCGTCTTGAAAGGCTGACACCGTATGAAACGGCCGATTTTGTCGGCGGCGAGGTTGAGAACGGGATTTTCCTGCACGGAATCGGAAAGGGTAAGGCGATTTTTTGTGATAATGTGCTGAGTGTCGGCAGGTTAAGCGGCAACGGCAGAATCATGCGTAAAACCCACGGACTGAAGGAACTTGACTATTACGGATTTCCGGATACCGAAATGGCCCCCGTGTTCCCGTCGGGAAATGTCGGATTAAAGGACAAAGAGAGTGTTATTTTCAAACAGATTAAAAACAGCGTCTGTCTGCATCACCCTGCTATACCCGAAGACGCGGTTTCCGAAGGCGAAGAATTCGACGGCATGTGCATGGGATGGTGTCTGATGCCTGTTTACATGGCACGTCTGGGTATGGCTGAGGAGCTTCAAAAGCAGCTATATGACAGCGTTTCGACATGGTGCGCATATCCAAACGGAATGAGCATGGAGGGACCGTATGAAAATTTCAATCCCGACATAAACATGAGATGGAAGAAATATCGCTTCGGCGAAGTTTCAGACGGGCGAAAGGCGGGTATTTATTCCTGGAATTTCCGTCATTTCAATTACGAGGCGCTGCCCATAATGTCGGCGGCGGTGAACGAAATGCTGCTGCAAAGTTACGACGGTATAATACGTATTCTGCCCGCAATGGATAAAAACGCCGATGTCCGCTATTCTCTTGCGGCAGTCGGCGGATATAAAGTCGACCTTCGCTGCAGGGACGGAATATACGATATTTACATAAGCGCGAAACGCGACGGTGAATGTAAAATCGCTCTTCCTGATTTTGAGAGCAAGCCGATATTTGAAAACGCGGCGGACAGATATAAGTATTCATATAAGTTAAAAGGCGATATTTATATTATAACGCTGCGTGAAGGTGATATCCTGAGAATTTATTGCGCGTCATGCGACGACCCTGCATATGATAAACTTTCATATACGGAAGATTTTAAACGCAACGAAGACGTGAAATTCCTCGGTAATGCCATGCTTGGCGAAGAGAAAACATTCTGACTGACCGGCTGAGGTATCAGTATAAAATTATGAAAAAAACAAGAAAAACCGAAATGATCAAAAATTCGGTTCCGGCCTGCGATTGGGCGGAAGGCTATCCGATAGGCAACGGCAGACTCGGAGCGATGGTAGTAAGCCGAGGCGAATCGACCCGTCTCTCGCTCAATCACGACCTTCTGTGGCGCGATTTTGTCAAATTCAGAAAAAGCAATACAAAAAACGATATTGAAGAGATAAAATCACTCTGCCGCGAGGGCAAATACAACGAGGCGGAACAGGTACTTTTCAGAACGCAGCCTGTAACCGGCAGAGCCGTATATATAAACCCATTCGTTCCCGCGGCGGATTTATATATTACAACGCCGCATGTACCGGACACATTTGCCCGCGCTCTGATACTTGATGAAGGATGCGCGATCGATAAATTTTCAAGCGGAGGCGTTGATTTTGAACGGCGTTCATTTGCGTCCGCTTCCGACGGAGTAATTTTAACAAGATTAACCGCGAATCGCGGCGCATGGCTTGACGGAGACATTTCGCTCTCGCGAATCGACGACCTTGAATGCGCCATTGAATCATCGGCTTCATGCAATACTCTCGAACTTTACGGAAGTTTTGAAGAGGGAGTGCATTTCTGCGTAACCGCAAAAGTTTATTCGCGCGGCGGCAAGCTGATGGCAGCAAGAAGTGAATATACGGCACCCCCTAAAACCTCCCGCAGGGTTTTTTCAACCGAATACATTTTTTCCGCGGAAGATATGTATTCCCCCGCTCACGGTATTGGGTTGAGCTATACAAAATCAGACGAAATTATTATTGCCGTATTTATTTCGACCGACGCGGAAAGTGTGATTCATTCCCTTTCGCCGACCGGGCTTAACAGAAAAAAGCTGACGGAATTCGAAAACAAATATATAATGCCCGAGAACATGTGGGATATTATGTATGCCGCTCATAAAGCGGAATATTCGAAGATATACGGACAACAGCGTCTCTGTCTCTGCGGCGGAGATGACGGGATCGATAATGAAAGTCTGCTGAATGAATGCGGGGAAAGCGGCGAGGTCGACCCGAGGCTTGCACAAAGACTGTTTGCAATGGCGCGCTATCTCTGTGTGACATCCGGAATGCCTCAAAAAGAGAGCGAAATTTCAAAAGCGCCCATCAATTTACAGGGGCTCTGGAATCGCGACTTATATCCTGCCTGGGATTGCGATTATCATACCGATCTTAATCTTGCAATGTGTTACTGGCCTATGGACCAACTGGGTCTGGGTGTCTGCATCAATCCGTTGATGGACTGGATTGAGAGAATTATGCCGCAGGCGGGTATGCTTGCCGATGATTTATACGGATGTAAGGGCA
This sequence comes from Eubacteriales bacterium, assembly GCA_028709565.1. Lineage (GTDB taxonomy): Bacteria > Bacillota > Clostridia > Oscillospirales > CAG-272 > JAQVWU01. The sequence continues at coordinate 4,224 of JAQVWU010000147.1, read as the reverse complement.
TCGCTTTAAACGGATGCTGCGATTACAAAACAATCGGAAGAACAGACAATGTCGGATACTTTTGGCTCGGAGCGGCGGCCTGGCTTGCCGACATTTTGTGGCAGCATTACGAATATACCGGTGATACTGTTTTTCTGCGCGAACGACTGCTGCCCTTCATGAAAGGCATTGCCGACTTCTTTGCCGACATTTTGGAGGAACATGACGGATATCTCATGCCTCCGTTCGGGGCGTCTCCCGAATTTGCGGTCAAACGCGACGGGGGTAATACCTTTGTCCATTCGGCTTCGAATATTGATATAGAACTTATTTATGCGCTGTTTAGCCATCTTGAAGCGTGCTGTTCTTTGTTTGGCTGCTATGAAGAAAGCGAGCGCAACCGTGATATCTTCGGAAGACTTCCCCTCCCTAAAATCAAGAATGACGGAATGATGTCCGAATTTTATGATACCGGATATGTTGAATCCGAACCGGGACACCGTCATCGCTCGCCGCTCGTCGGACTCTGCCCCGGTAATCGCATTTCATACGGAAGCACTCCGGAATATGCCGACGCGGCTCTGAAATTGATAGAACATCGTATGAAAAACGGCAAATCATCCTCTCAGGCTTTTGCTTATGCCTGGGACATGCAGCTTCTGGCAAGATTGGGGGAAGCGGAACAGGCTTACCGTTGCCTGTGTTCATATTCAAAAATTCATCTGCTGCCGAATTTGCTTTCGACCGGCAACGACTGGACCCAAAAACACGGAGGGCTGGCGTGGTTTACCGGTCAGAGAGTGTTCCAGATTGAAGCGTGTATCTCAACAGGCGCGGGCATACTTGAGCTGTTCTTTGATTCGCGTCAGGGCATAATGGAATTTTTACCCGCGCTTCCGTCAGCATATCTGACAGGCAGCATTGAGAACGTGGCGGCGAAGGGCGGGTTTGAGGTATCTTTTTCATGGAGCGCGGGAATGGTTAACAGGATATACATTAAATCAAATATCGGCGGACAATGCAAAATAATGCTCTCGAAAAGATTGAAAATATCTGCCCTTCCCGTATCTGCCGTCGTACACAACGGAATCGTCCGCATCAATACAGAGAAAGGCGGTGTAATTGAGATAAACTGTATGTAAAAGGGGACTTTCTGACACAACCGACGGAACTGCTTACTCCTGTTTCCATCGTCATTTCATTTCCGTCAAAAGAAACAAATATTCAAGGAGGCATCAGCGTGAATAAAAAGATGAATCGCATTTGTTGTTTATTGATTCCGGTTTGCATATTGATTTGCGGATGCGTGCAGGAATCCGCGGATTTGCAAACCGACACGGAAACACAATTGTCAATCGCCCCGAACACCGATATGACAGCCATGCTATCAGATAATGTAGGTGATATAAACTTTGACGGCGCGCAATACAGGGTATTGACAGGCATTCACAGCACCTATCCCGTGGATACTTATTCCAGAGAAGAGAGCGGCGACTTACTTGACGACGCCCTTTTTACCAGAAACATGAAGATAGAAGAACGTTTCAATATTGATATAACAGAAACCGTACTTGCCGATATCTTTCAGGTCAATGATAAAGTGGCCAATTTTGTACTGGCGGATGACAACGCGTATGAAATGCTTATGATGATAGACAGATATGCTTTAGCTGCCGCCATGAAAGGTTATTTACTCGGTTATAACGACCTGCCGTATCTGGACCTGGATATGCCGTATTGGAACCAAAATACAAAAAAAGATTTCAGCATAGACGGCAAGTTGTTTTTTACCTACGGCGATGACAATCTTGTTTTCTTCGGCAGCACCACCCTTCTCGCATTCAATAAAAACATGATGGATTCGTATAACCTTGAAAACCCGTATCAGCTTGTTTATGACGGCAAATGGACATACGACAAATATGCGGAAATGAACCATGCGGTAACAGATGATAAAAACGGCGACGGTGTGATGAATATCGAAGACCAGTGGGGGTCCGTGATTTGCGCTAATCAATTTTATGCGAATTTCTGGCTGCAGGACGGATATAAGCTTATCGAAAAAGACGAAAACGATCTGCCTTATTTTAATGTGCCCGGAAACGACGACCTCATCTCATGCATGACCCGGCTCGCAGAAGATGCAAAAGCCGGATATTGGTACGATTTACACGTTCAAACTGATTACAGAAAAAAATATAACGCTTCTCATGAATATAATGCAGTGATGGATATTTTCGCGGACGGAAAGGCACTGTTTGTGACGACATCCCTTGTCACGGTTATGGATGTACGCGGTATGGAAACCAATTTCGGCATTCTGCCGTTCCCGGCTACCGATGAAAAAGATCCCGGATATGTTTACGGCAGCCGTACCTTCGGCGGATTCCCTTATGTCGTGCCTGTCACCGCCGACCCTCAGATTGCCGGCGCCGTTATGGAAGCCGCCGCCTGTGATTCACATAATAACGTGATTCCGGTTCTGTATGATAAAGTATTGAAGATAAAAAACACCCGTGATGAAGATTCCGAGCGTATGCTTGACATGATCCGGTCCAATCGCATCACAGACCTCGGCGAAGTATATTGGTGGGATAATGTGGAACGTGTGTATGAAGAAACGCTGCGTGCCGGAAATACATCGATTGCGTCAAAAACCGAATCTATAAGCAGAAGGGTGGAACAAGACCTTGAAACAGCCATCGGATTTTTTAAAGATCTGTCGGATTGAATAAGCATAACTAAACCGAAATATTACAGGAGGAATACATAATGACCGGATTTACGGCTGATAAAACGGCTTCTTTTTGCTATAACGGCAAGCTCATCGAACTGGTCCCGGACAATATGGAGCGGGGCGCGGACGGCTCTTATTATACCGTTCTTGAGGACGGACTCAGGGCCGGATTCACAATCACCCGGGTGACCGGGGGCGCGGCCGAGTGGACGCTGGGATTTAAGCATACGGGCAGCGGCAATTCGGGGCGGATCAGCGATATATACGGGCTGGATATCGACCTGCCGGCGGGCGGGGAAGACGCGGTTTGGCGCGGTCTGCTGGGGGACAGCTGCGACGGCGATTCGTTCATGCCCGTGGAAAAGCGGCTCGGGGAGGGTGAAGAGCATTATGTTACACCCTCAGGCGGACGGCCCAGCAATACGACGGCCTTCCCGTTCTTTGATATCGCATACGGCTCCGCGGGGCTGGTCTGCGGGCTGGGCTGGTCGGGTCAGTGGCATATGAAACTGTCCCGCAACGGCGGATTTGTCAATATAAAAGCCGGGCAGCGGGACTGCGATTTTTATCTGCATCCCGGCGAGAGGGCGCGTTCGGTGCGCGTGTTCCTGCTCTCCGGGGAGGGGGATATCGGGGCACTCAGGCACAGGTTCAGACGGGCGCTGCGGGAGCATTACAGCCCGCGTACATATCTCGGCGATGCTCTTGCCCCTCCGCTCTCGGTCCAGGATTTTGACCGCTATTACTGGCATGCGCCCGAATACAGGACCGAGGGCGGTCAGCTTAAGATAATCAAGAGCGCGGCCATGGTCGGCCATATCGATACCTTCTGGATTGACGCGGTATGGTTCAGGGAGGGCTTTCCGACCGGGGTGGGCAATTACGATTTCGCCCCCGGTTTTCCCGACGGTCTGACCAACATTTCCAATCTGGCCCACCAAAACGGCATGCGGCTCATGGTCTGGTTTGAGCCGGAGCGGGTGCATACAGGCAGCGATCTGTATAAAGCCCATGGGGACGGGGACGGATGGCTGCTCAATATCGGGGGAGAGAACAGGCTGTTTAACCTGGGCTGCCCCGAGGCGCGGGAATGGCTGTTTGATACGCTGGCGTCTTTTATCGAAACATATAATATCGACATATACCGGCAGGACTTCAACATCGACCCGCTGCCCTACTGGGAGCGGTACGACGAAGAAGGCCGCCGGGGCCTCTGCGAGATGAGGTATATTGAGGGGCATTACAGACTGTGGGACGCGCTGATTGAGCGCTTCCCGCACCTGCTCATCGACAACTGCTCCTCGGGGGGCAGACGCATCGACCTTGAGACCTGCGCGCGCTCGCTTCCGTGCTGGCGCAGCGACACCGCCTGCGCCCCCAACACCGAAGAACGGCCGGTGGGCACATGGCATCAGAACCAGACGGTAAATCTCTCCCGCTATCTGCCCTATCACCTGGCGAGCAGCTGGTTCGAGCAGGCGTACGAGTTCCGCTCGGGCATGACCATG
>JAQVWU010000146.1 GCA_028709565.1 Eubacteriales bacterium | reverse complement strand
ATCCCAAACCCGCCAGCACATCGTATACAAACGGAATATCGGCTCCCGCGTCGGAGGGTTTGTGGGCGTCCGAACCAACGGTCAGCAGCTCGCCGCCGCATTCCCTGTATAACCTGATCAGGCCGGTGTCGGGCAGGGTCATACCGTCGCCCTGCCGCAGACCGGAGGTGTTGACCTCCAGCGCCATGCCGTAATCAGTCATCTTTCGGTAAATCTGCGAAACGGAGTCGTAATACCGTTTCATATCCAGTTCCCGCCCCGCGCGGGTGATATATCTTACAGGGTAGGTCAGATGTCCGAGGGTGTTTATATTCATGCCCCTGTATTCGAGGAGCAGTGTATATATTTCCTCCAGATAGCGTTCCCATAACCGCTCAATCAGAGGCTGCGGCATATTGTCGAATTTCAGATAATAAAAATCGGGGGTTTTAATAAGATTATGCAGCGAGCCGATGATAAAATCGAAATTCAGTTCGCGCGCCATAGCCTCGCATCGGGCGGGATAGGTGTAAGGCTGTCCGATTTCCAGACCGAAGGCAACGCGGAGCGCGGGCGAGTACCTTTCCCGGGCTTTTTGAATCAGTTCCTTTACTTTGGCGCCGTCATACGGGTCATAAATACCCTCGAATATGCCGTCCGCGTCAAAATGGTCGGTTATCGCTATAGCCGAAAGACCTGACGCAGATGCCGCCGCGCAGATTTCATCGGGGGTGCCGGTTCCGTCAAAAGAATGGTTTGTGTGAATGTGGGTGTCGATATATAGCATGGCGGTCCTTTCGGATGAAATATTATAACAGTATAATACCACATAAAAGTAAATATTTATAGGTAAATCATATATTTTTTTTAGATTTTTCACTTTCGCGGGAGATATTTAATAATATAATAAAAAAATTATTGTAAAAACCCGTATGATGTGCTAGAATAAACAGGCGGGACCTTCCCGTTTTAATTATCGGAAACTGCGGAGTGTTTCATGAATAACAAAGTTCTCTGTTCAACCGGCGCCTTTATCGGGCGCGCCAACCGATTTGACCATAAGCTCATACCGCCGCTGGCATCCCGGCTGAACTGCGGCGCCTTCGAGCTTATGATGCTGCGCGCCTGGTACGATGATATAGACGGTGTTGCGCAATATCTTGCCGAAAGCGGTGTGCGCTTTGACGTAATCCACGCGGATAAAGAAATAGGGGTGTTGTTTTCCCGCAACGATGAAGGTGATATTGACGAGGCTTTCCGTTTATTCGAGATAAGCTGCCGCACCGGACACACGGTAGGTGCCCAAAAGCTGGTTCTTCACCTGTGGGGGGGATACGGAACGGACAGAGATATCGATTTTAATATAAGCATGCTCAGCCGTTTGCTGGAGGAGGCATACCGCTTCGGTCTGTGCCTTGCGATTGAAAATATCCCCTGCGGTTTCAGGGACCCGCTGACCCATTGGGCGTCAATTAATAAGCGCTACCCGCAGGCGCGCTTTGTGTTTGATACCCGTTTCGGCGCCTTTCACCGCCAGCTTGACAGCATATTCGCCTGTCCCTGGTTTGAAGACGGCAGTATCACCCATATGCATATCTCGGATTTTATAGGTCCGGCCGGCGATTTTACAAAACTGCGCCCTATTTTGTTTCCGAACGAGGGTATTGCCGGCTTTGATACGCTGCTTCCGCGCATCAAAAAAGCCTATAACGGCAGCATCACCCTCGAATCGCCTGCGATATACGATGACGGCGGGGTTGATATCGACAAGATAAACGAGGCCCTGGACCTTATCGGGAACTGACACGAAGCACCCGTATAATCATGAAAACGCAAAAGGAGAACCATCTTGAAAACCCGAAACCTATACCTGCGCCTGATCGCTTTATTGCTGATTTCGGCATTTTTGTTTGCCGCCGCCGCGTGCGCTGATAATGCCGAACCGGCTGTGACCGACACGGGCAGCGAGACTCAAATCGCTGAGGAAACCGAACCCGAAGTAAAGGATGACCTGCCCGAGACCGATTATAACGGTTATGTCTTTAACATACTGACCCGTGATGCCGACCATCATATAAAAGAGGTATATGCGGTTGAACTCAACGGCGAGGTGGTCAATGACGCGGTGTTTGCCCGCAACCGCGCGGTGGAGGAGCGCTTTAACACCGAAATAAAATCGGTAGAGGTCGGGGAGAGCGACGAATCCACACTGACGAGGTTTATTACAAAAAGCGTTATGGCCAACGACAACGCATTTGACCTGGCGCTGGCACATACCGTTTACGCCGGCGCGGTCGCGCTGGAGGGCGTTCTTTACAACTGGCATGATATGGAGTATACCGATTTTTCAAAGCCCTGGTGGAACAGTGTGCTGGCGGATGAACTCACCGTAAAAGGACATCTCTTCCTCGCGGTCAGCGACATGTGTATCAGCGCGGTGGATTATACCTGGGTTATGGTTTTCAACAAAGACCTGGGCAGGGAGTACAACGTAGAAAATCTCTATGACGCGGTCGACAGCAAAACCTGGACACTGGACCGCTTTAGCGCGCTGATTAAAACAATACCCTCAGACCTTGACGGGGACGGCAGTTTCGGTCTGGGCGACCTTTACGGATTTGCCACCCATTACAACAGCGCCGTTACAAACTGGATGTTTGCCCTCGATCAGAAGGTGACCGAAGCGGACGAGGATGGTTATCCGATCATGTGTGTAAACACCGACAAGATGGCCGATATCGTCACGAAAATGTATGACGTTATGCACGAGGATAATTCCACCATGTTTTTTGATGCCGCGACGGTGACGGCTACCGGCAAGTCATCCCATGATACGGCGGTTGCGTCCTTCTTTGCCCAGAACCAGACACTCATAGCCGCGCTGCGCCTGTATGTTATCGAAGAGCTGCGGTCCATGGAAACCGATTTCGGCATCATTCCGTTCCCGATGTATGATGAAAATCAGGCGGGTTATTACACGCATGTCGACGGTCACGCGCCGCTTATGTGTCTGCCGAAAACGCTTACCGACGCGTCCAGGACAAGCGTGATTATCGAGGCGCTCTCTTATGAAAGCTGGAAAAGGGTGTTGCCGGCGGTATATGACATCGTGCTGGAATCTAAATACGCCCGCGATGACGAGTCGGCAGCCATGCTCGATATTATACTGGGCGGACGGGTATATACCTTCGGTTATATATATGACGACTGGAAGGGTATGCAGTGGTCGCTGCATTCGCTTGTAAACTCAAAGAAGACCGATTTTGCCTCTTATTACGCCAAAAACGAAAAAAACGCGCAGAGACAATATGATAAAGTAATCAACATGTTCGAGGAGCTATTTTAAACCAAACAAATAATATGTGAAAGGAATGATATGCCGTGACAATACCGAAGATTGATATTCATGTACATACGACGATGTACGCCGAAATTGAAATGCCGCGGTTCGTGGGCGATCATTTTGCATCTCCCGAAGAAATCCGCAAAAAATACGCCGCGTGGGGCATTGAAAGCGGAATTATCTTACCCCAGGTTTCCAACGAGTGCGCTTTTTCCGTTCAGTCGAATGAAGACGCATTTATAATCGCGCATTCATACTCCGATCTTTTTATGTGGTTTTGCAACCTTTCACCGCGCATGGGCAACAACGACGCCAAAACAGACTTTTCGGAATTCATAGAACATTACAAACGATATGGGGCGGTGGGGGTCGGCGAACTCACATTTAACATGTACATTGACGACCCGATGACCGAGAATCTGTTATATCACTGCGGTGAATGCGATATGCCGGCGCTCATTCACATCGCCCCCAATATGTACGGCTGTTACGGTGTCATCGATGATATCGGACTGCCGCGTTTGGAAAAGATATTAAAAAAGTATCCCAAGCTGCGGATTATCGGTCACTCACAGCCCTTCTGGGCGGAGATATCGACCAACGTGACCCCGAAAAACCGCAATGCATACCCCGGCGGCAAGGTTACCGAGGGCAGACTGACCTATCTGCTGCGCGAATACGACAACCTTTTCTGCGATATGTCGGCGGGCAGCGGTTATAACGCCATGGTACGCGACCCGGACCACGCATATCGTTTCATGGAGGAATTCCAGGACAGGATGATGTTCGGCACCGATATATGCGCCCCCCATAACGAAATGAAGCTGTCTCACTGGCTTGATGACGCTGTCAACAGCGGTTGTATCTCGCAGACGGTATACCGCAAGATCTGCCGTGACAACGCCATCAGGATTATGAAAATAGACTACTACAGAGAAAACCAAAAAAAGTCCAGACAATAAATTAGTCCGGTGTTGCCGGAAGATAATCAGGAAGTAAAAAAAGACCAATGCTCCATGTCGGAAAAAAGAGAAAGGATAAAAACATTATGATTATTGACGCGCATAATCACGCAGATTGGCATGGTCACAATTTTGATAAGTTTATAGCCAATATGGACAAATTCAATATCGATAAAACCTGGATATTGTCCTGGGAAGCGCCCTGCGACGAATACGATCCCGAATCGATTCCGGCCTTCCCGCTGGCCCGCTCGCTCAGCACAGATACGGGCGCGGCGGGCAGCGGGCCCGTTCCGTTTGAGCTCGGTCTGGAATACAAAACAAAGGCGCCCGACCGCTTTATACTGGGTTACGCTCCCGACCCGCGGCGTCCGGACGCCCATGCCAGACTGCGTTCGGCTGTGGATATCTACGGTGTCCGGGTTTGCGGGGAGTTAAAACTGCGGATGATGTATGACAACCCCGACGCGCTGAGGATGTATCGCTGGTGCGGGGAAAAAGGGATACCGGTCACCCTTCACTTCGATTACGACACCGCGACCTCAACCGGACGCAATTTTCCGCGCCCGAACTGGTGGTACGGCGGCGATATAGACGTGCTTGAACGCATGCTAAGACTTTGCCCGGAAACAAACTTTCTCGGGCACGCACCCGGTTTTTGGTGCCATATCTCGGACGACGACCTGGGGCTCAAGGTATCCTACCCCAGAGGGCCGGTCGTTCCGGGCGGCAGAATTGAGCGGTTGCTCGGTATGTATCCCAATCTTTACTGTGATATGTCGGCCGGTTCCTGTCACATCGCCCTCTCGCGCGACCCCGAATATACCCGCCGCCTGATTATGGCGTTCCCCGACCGTTTTCTTTACGCGCGCGATTATTTTGACAATATCCATCAGGATCTGATAGAGTCCCTCGCGCTCCCCGAGGACATCCGCGCCATGCTCTATCACCGAAACGCCGAACGTCTGACCTCAAAAACCGAATAATATTTTCAGTGTTCGATATAAAAAGAACGATATACAAACGCCTGCTCCGGCAATTACCGGTACAGGCGTTTGTATATTCTATTTCCGTCCGATCTCTCCGAAGGGTATATCGGCAAAGCCGGGGAGCATCCGGCGGATTTCCGAATCACCGGCCAGCCGGTAATCACCGTTTTCCGCGTCGGCAAACAGATCGCCGCGGTCAAGCGTGAAGAGGGCATTGCCGTCGATCTCGCCGTATTTATAAACCGAATCTGCAATATTGCCGATTTTGGCCTCATCGTCCAGGATGACATTGCCGGTCACATGCACGTTTGACGGATTTGCCGGAAAGTCGGGGTTGTTGTGGTCAGAAAAATCATCGGTCAGCCTCGCAAGGGAGGGATAACGCTGTGCCCATACATCGCTGCGGCAGGGCATTGCGTCAAGTCTGACCCATAAAGGGGAGGTCCGGCGGTTATTTATACAGTTCTTTGCCCAGCCGTTGTGCAGCAAACCGTCTCTGGCGCGGTCATCGTAACTTACGGCTGAATCACCGGCGTTTATTATCAGATTCCCGCTGACGCTGTTGTCGCGTCCGCCTCCGATCAAAAAGGCGTTTTTCGCCACATTGACCAGCACGTTGCCGTATGCCGTCTGACCCGACAGCGCGTCGTCCCAGTAAATGCCGTCGGGACGGTGTTCGCCGCGGCCGATATTATACAGACAGTTATAGCGTATGATATTGCCCTGGGCGGTCCAGTCATAGCCGGCGTAAATGGCGCCGCCGTCCGTTGACTGAAGAACGACATCATGGATCAGGTTGTATTCAATTAAATGGTCGTTGCCTCCGTAGGTGACGGCAAGCTGCGGAGAGTTATATATTTCGTTATGGGAACATATATTGCCCACGCCCCACAGACCCACCGCGGGCTGATAGGTCAGATACACCTCGGACCAGTCGTGTATAAGATTGTTATCCGCAATATTGCGTCCCGGCGTCAGAGTTTCCCGGTCTCCGCCGCGCAGCATGATACCGCCGCGGCCGGTATGGGATATCTCGCAGCCGGTAACCGTATTGTCGTGACCGGATATGTTCACGGCGTTGCCCGAAATGTTCTTGATTTTGCAGTTTCGCACGGTATTATGTGAGCCGCTTATTTTTATGGCGTCCGAGCGTGTGCATTGCAGTGTAAAACCTTCAAATGTAATGTACCGGCAGTCTGCGGCGTCGATTATGCTGTCTGTCGTGACCGACAGGCACACCGAAGCGGTGTTTAAATCGGCTGTGGGATACATGTACAGCATTCCGGTTCCCCGGTCCAGATACCATTCGCCGGGGCTGTCCAGTTCTTCCAGAATATTAAAGAAATAATAGTCTGCGCCCCGCCGGCAGCCGTAACGGCTGACATACGCGGGTTCCACGCAGCGTACATCAGTGTCCAGCCTTTTGACGGGTGTCGACGAATCGGCCCAGTCCCAAAAGAAATAACCGAACATCCAGGCTTTTTCGGGTTCCGCCCAGCCTTTGGCGCGCTCGTTTGTATCGGCGTCAAGGATATAGGTGCCGCCCCTGTGATTGCGCCGGCTGTCCCAGTCCCGGTAGTAATTTTGGGGCGGGAATTCCGCAACGTCACCCACATCGGCGACGTCCGAGATTTTAAGGAACCCGCTGTCGGGATAACGGGCCGGGGTCATGCGGCGGTCGTTCATGAAGAGCTCACAGGACACCCCCTGCGTATCACCGTCGTATTTGGCAGCCGTGTGGAAAGCGCCAGCGGCGTAAATTTTCCCCCAATCCCCCGGAGTCAGACCGTAATCCCTCAGATTGCAGCATACCACTTCATTGCGGGCCTCGCCGCGCAGCCTTTCGATAACGGCGGCGTCCGGACGGAC
>JAQVWU010000145.1 GCA_028709565.1 Eubacteriales bacterium | reverse complement strand
AAAACCGAACAGCTGCGCCAAATCGTCGCCCGGTTTGATAAAACCGTCCGCGGTCCAGCGGTCAAGACAATAATAACCGAATTCGCTCTGATAAAACGGTTTGCCGGGCGTTTTGTTTAAAAAATCTTTCAATTTCATGATTTTACCGATAATAATAGGTTCTCTTTTTTGATACAATATACTTTATGTTTTTTTACTATATTCTTATTTATTTATGTCAATGTCAGAATTTTTGATACTTCGGTGAAAGTCCGCTCTATTATTTACTTTAAATTTGACTGCGAGAGCTTTTAATTACGATGTATCCGGCGGCGGAAAGCGACGCTATAACAGCGGAAACGATTAAAAAGCTGCCGGTCTGAGCTGCGGGGGCTACGGGAACCTCGGTTTCAGCGGCGTAGGTTTCGGCTTCAGCGGTTTCCGCAATGGCTTCGGTCTCGGGAACCGCTGCGCCGATAACGCCATAATCGGTGAGATTATCGCCGCGTGGGGTATCCCAGTCCCCGTTAATGCCGTTGGCAAAATCTTCATACAAGATCACTTTTCCGTCGGTTTCGTCAACAAGCTTGAGCCACGCTACCTTTACCGTTCCGGTAGAGTAGTAGTGTCCGATGTTGAATGTTACATACTCTGTGGGGTCATCCGCGGTAAAGGTAAATGAATATTCCTGCCAGTCCTTTGTTCCCTCCTCAACAAACGCCGCAAAGTCGGTCCACGCGCCGAGACCGTCAAATGAATCAGCATTATACTCTTTCCACGAATACATCGAAACATAGGGATGCGCGCCTGCCTGATCAAGCAGTCCGATGTTCTCGAACATTACCATGCCGCTTGCGGTGTAGGAGTTGCCCGGTACAACCTCACTGCCGTCTATAAAAAGCGAAACCTCACCCTGCACAAAATCCGTTTCGGTGTTTTCGGCATAAAGATAACAGGACAGGTCTTCGGTTGCCAAAACGGGGATTGCAAATACACATACTGTAAGGAGAACCGAAAGCGCGAGTGATATAATTTTCTTCATTGTTAATAGAACCTCCGATTTTATATAAAATGGTTTAAGCGGGATATCTGCTATTCTATAATATTATTATATCATGACGTTTGTCATGTGTATATGTTATTTTATTGGAACTTTGTGCCCTTTTGTTACAATTATAATCATATATATTAATGAAGCGATTTTCTCCGCCGGATTTCATTTGCCTTGGCGCAGGGCAGAGGGATGCGTGCCGTGGTATCTGATGAACGCCGCAATAAAATTGGAAACCGAACTGTACCCCACATCGGTTGCGATTTGATTAAGGCTGCGGTCCGACCCGGTGACCAGGTCGTGGGCGTAATTCATTCGCAGCTTGGTAAGATATTTGATGTAGGTTATCCCCACCGCTTTTTTGAAATAAGAACTGAAATATTTAGGCGAAACGTTGGCGAAGGCGGCAAGTTCGCCGACCGATATACGCCGCGTGAAGTGGCGGCTGATATATGAAAGGATACGCAGAATATTTGCGTCGTCTGAATTATCGCGCTCCGTCTCATTGCCGTTTTGCTCCTGTGTCTCCGCGCTCAACTCCGCAAGAATCGTTTCTAGCCGGGAACGCAGTAACATACGCCTGGTGGGAGAATTGCCATCGAAATCACGGAAAAGGGCGTGGATATCTGTGGCGAGCGAGTGCCCGTCCGACGGTGTAACGGGAGTAAAGATAAAATCCCGTATACATATTAAACCAAGGCATTCGGGGGTTACAAAGGTTTCCGCGAAGGCAATGTTGTAGACTATAATTTCGTTATTTTCAGATGAAATATATTCATGGGTTGTGTGCGGACAATAAAAAAAGCAGACCGTATCGCTGACAGGTACCTCGACGCCGTTGATGATATTGACGCAGCCGGAAGAACTGACCAGTTCGATTTCATAAAAGTCGTGACGGTGGAGCGGGTAGGAATGTATAACATGATAATCCACGTATATTTGCTCTCGCAGAAGAATTTCGTTGCGCGCGACACTAAAAATCTCTTTTTTCATATGCCCTGAATTCTCCTTTCATACCTTGGGAGGCTTTTTATAGATATCATCTGTTAATCGCTAAAATAGATGTCACCCTGCATATATAGACAATATTTGCCCAAGGATGCCGGAAGCATCAGCCATACGCCTTCCTGCATTATTGCGTGTCCCTTCATTAGAAAAGAATTAATTAACCAATTATAAAATGCCGATTTAATCATACACTCTTTTTTTGATCCGTATTTATAATACTGTCTTAATTATATCAGACGGTTCGTAATAATCAAGGGACTCGTTTGCTTTTACAAAAGTTTAACCTACTTTTCGATGTATTAACTCCCCTTAAAGGACTTTTAAGAGTATAATTTTTACGCGATAATATAAAGTCAGATACAATGCAAATAAGCGGGTCCTGCCCTTATGCCACCCGGCATAACGGCAGAATTCGCTTGCTATAAAACCGAAAAACACCGCAAAAAGGTTCCATCCCGCAATGCGCAGAAAGATGGAACCTTTTTTTGTCATATTAAATTCATGTTATATATAAAACCCGTTTTATCTCTTTACGGTCTTTTTAATGCCGACAATTGCCATTCCGAGCATAACAACCGCAAATAATATCGCTATATCGGAGGTCTGGGGAGCGGGCGTCGTTGTAACGTCGTCGGGTGCCGCGTCAGTTTCGGCGGGTGCCGTTTCTTCCGCTTCAACCTGCACCTGATAAAATACCGTGGCGCCTACATATCCGTTCATGCCCTCAACCGACGGGCCGGGATTTGAGGGGAAACCGGGTTCGGAAGCGTCACCGTCACCGGTCCAGATTCCTCTGGTAACGGTGCCGATGGCTGTGATATCGAATTCCTCCTCGTCCTCAATGTCGTGCCACATATCACCGAAATCGTCTTCCCAGCTGACCAGTCCGTATGTAATGCCCGCCTTTAATGTAACCGGGGCGGCAAGATCCGCTACACGGTAACCGTCGACCAGGGGAGAGTTTGTATCCACCGTTGCACTGGCGAGGACTGTTTTGTTGGTGATATCCCAAAGAACGAGTGTATGCGGATCGGCCATGCCGTTATCGGGACGGGCCAGGCTGATAACATCGGCATCGGCGAAGAACATAAATTCATATCCTACAAATGCCGAGATATCGTTGCGTTCACCGCCCAGAGCGGTTTTGATAAAGGGCTTGAGCGTACCGTCATCGTCAATTTTAACCGCGTCGGCGCCCTTTTGCTCATAATATATCTGAGGCATCACATAAACGAACTGCGTGTTCAAATTAACGGGCATTTCTCCTATGCCGCCGAAACAGCCGCCGGTAAAATTAAAGCCTTTGCCGGATATTATTGTAGAAACGTCGAAATCCTCATCGGTATCGTACCAGCGTTTATCGGAATCGAACCAAAAATCTCCGCCTGATTCTTCATCGGAAACCACCAGATACTGGGTAAGATTTTCAAGGGTTACAGGGGCTGCAAGCACTTCATACCGAAAGCCGTCCTTTACCGGAGAATCCGGTGTTATAACGACCTCGGCAACCACCGTCTCTGTGGAAACATCCCAGAGACGAACGCCGTGGTCAGCGGTAATCCCGTCGTTTTCCGGACGTCCCAGGGCATATACTTCAAGTTTTTCCGTTGTTGTAAAACAATAGCCCAAAGCACCGTCAAAGTCATTGCGCTCAACTAACGGAGGGGCTGCCGTTACTGCCGGACTGCCGTTAAGTTCAGCCGCGCTGACCCCAACCGTAAGGGCTGTGAATAAAAAAACAAATATTACGAGCCCCGAAATGCATTTTCTCATCATGTTTTTCATTGATTTGTTCCTCCCTGATAGGTTAAATAGCAAGCATATTTGCTTCCGCCGCAATCTGCCGCAAAAAAACAACGCATTTCATAATTGAGAAAGCGTTGTCGACTGTTTGATTTATTAAGCAATATAATGTATAATGTGTAAAAACTTTGCCCATAAAATAAACCGGTATATCTGCAACACCGCAGTTTTCTTTTAAATCGCAATTTATATCCTTGCTGTTAACAATCATACTATATAATTGTGTTTATTAAGAAAGACATCTATGAATGAACTGTAAATATACGGTGTTGCGATGTGTTTATTTAGAATGCTCTCATTATAAAATATAACCTTGTGTAAGTATTATAAACTAAAGCCACCGTAACCGTTACGATGGCTTTAATTTTACATATTCTATTTATTACGTGCCGTATTCGTCGAAATAGTCGAATACATCCTGCATGCGCTTGTCGTAGGCCTTGTGGTTCTTTTCATAGTAGGATGCGATGTCCGCGCTCTTGTCGTAGACTAAATACTGGACCCAGAAGGCCGCGCCGAAAACGCCGTAGACATAGCCGAAGTCGAATACCCTCTTCTCGAAGATTTGGTCGAGCATGGCCACCGATTCCTCGTCGCGTGAACCCTTGGTTTTGAGGACAATGTCGTAATATGTGGGCACAACCCGCTTCCAGCTTTCGGCGCAGAGTACTTCGGTAATCTTGCCGACAAAATCGGTATCCTGAATCGAGGCGGGGATTGCCAGCGCCTCATGTCCGCCGTCCACCATTGTGTAATGGCTGTCCTGGACCTCGTCCCATTTCGGATAAGGGATAATGCCGTAGTCGGTGTCGAAATCGCGCAGATCCCTCGCCGCGAAGGAGAAGGTTCGGGGTATGAAGAGCGCTCGATTGTTCATGAAAATCATATGGGCTATGTTTTCGCCGGGGTTGATATCGGTATAGGATGCCGTGGTATTCCAGTGCAGATCATAGAGTTTGTTGTAGATATCGACCACCTTGGGGTTGAAATAATCCAGCTCCATGGTACCGTCGGGCTGCTTCTTGCACAGCTTCTCGCCGAAGGCCCAGAGATAGACATTGACCGGGCTGCGCGCCCAGATGGTATAACCGAACCGGTCGTCTTTGTCGGCAATACCGTTGCCGTTGAGGTCGGAATAGACATCGGTTGACAGTTCAATCAGCTTATCGACGGTCCATTTGCCGTCGTTTACCAGCTTGTACATGTCGGGAACCGAGAAGTCGGCGGCCAGCTGTTTGTTGAAATACATGGCGTATGTGGAGTCAATGGCGGATAATACGAAATCGCCCATGGCGAGGAAGGCTTTGCCCGCGTAGGTAAGGTCCTCGACGGTGGACCGTGACCACCAGGGTTTGTCGAAATCGATGTGGGGGATCTTATACCAGTCGTTGTATAGGTCGTCGCCCACCGCCTCGCCGGCGTAGATGATATGACCGGCAAATAGCTGATAGGCGTCGTCTCCCGCCATCACCGAATTTTTGAGCATGGAGGGCTGATCGGGTGCATAGAAGACGGTCGCTTCAATGGCCATGTTGAAGCGTTCGGACACCAGGATGTTGCGCTCATAGATAGAGTCCTCCAGCACATCGCCGGTTGCTTCTTCCCTGGTATACCAGTCGGTATAGGAATCGTCGCCGATAATATTAAAGACCCTTCCGTCAAAATCTTCGGTCTCTATACCGTCGGACACCTTCTGACGTTCGGCCAGTGAGTCTACGTCTTCGGGTATGGTTTCCTCGGACAGCGCCGTTGTCAGGGCCGCGTCATTGGGCGCCTTATCCGAACAGGCGGTTAACATGAGCATCGCGGCTAATAAAAGCGCCGCGATGATTCGAATCTTCATATGCCGTTACTCCTTTCATAATATATTATATTTTACTATAACATACATCAGGGTCAATATCAAGAACTATTAGCCATAAATAACATATACTTCCGAAACCATTTCGCAGTGCCGCCAGATAACCTTTTTCAATAGATATGACCCATACCCGGACCTTACAGCCATGTATGGGTCATATCATATTTATCGAATTTTTATCGAATTGTTATCTTATTACGTGCCGTATTCGTCGAAATAGTCGAATACATCCTGCATGCGCTTGTCGTAGGCTTTGTGATTCTTTTCATAGTAGGAGGCGATGTCCGCGCTCTTGTCGTAGACCAGAAACTGGACCCAGAAGGCGGCGCCGAATACGCCGTAGACATAGCCGAAGTCGAATACCCTCTTCTCGAAGATCCGGTCGAGCATAGCGACCGATTCCTCGTCGCGGGAGCCCTTGGTTTTGAGGACGATGTCATAATAGGTGGGCACGACCCGCTTCCAGCTTTCGGCGCAGAGTACTTCGGTAATCTTGCCGACAAAATCGATATCCTGTATCGACGCGGGGATTGCCAGCGCCTCATGGCCGCCGTCAACCATCGTGTAATGGCTGTCCTGGACCTCGTCCCACTTCGGATAGGGGATAATGCCGTAGTCGGTGTCAAAATCGCGCAGATCCCTCGCCGCGAAGGTGAAGGTATGGGGGATGAAGAGCGCCTGATTGTTCTTGAAGATCTGATCGGCGATTTTTTCCTCGGGGTTGATATCGGTATAGGATCCCGGGGAATTCCAGTGCAGATCATAGAGTTTGTTGTAGATGTCGACCACCTTGGGGTTGAAATAATCCAGTTCCATGGTGCCGTCGGGCTGCTTCTTGCACAGCTTTTCGCCGAAGGCCCACAGATAGACGTTGACCGGGCTGCGCGCCCAGATGGTATAACCAAACTGGTCGTCTTTATCGGCAATACCGTTGCCGTTGAGGTCGGAATAGACATCGGTCGACAGTTCTATCAGCTTATCGACCGTCCATTTGCCGTCGTTTACCAGTTTGTACATGTCGGGCACCGAGAAGTCGGCGGCCAGCTGTTTATTGAAATACATGGCGTAGGTGGAGTCGATGGTACTGAGCGCAAAATCACCCATGGCGAGGAAGGCTTTGCCCGCGTAGGTAAGGTCCTCGACGGTGGACCGGGACCACCAGGGTTTGTCAAAATCGATATGCGGGATATTGTACCAGTCGTTGTACAGGTCGTCGCCCACCGCCTGGCCGGCGTAGATGATATGCCCGGCATAGAGCTGATAGGCGTCATCCCCCGCCATCACCGAATTTTTAAGCCTGGCGGGCTGGTCAACTTCGTTAAAGACGGTCGCTTCAATGGTGATGTTGAAGCGTTCGGACACCAGGATGTTGCGCTGATAGATGGCGTCCTCCAGCACATCGCCGGTTAACTCTTCCCTGTTGTACCAGTCGGTGCACGCGGCGTCGCCTATAATATGAAAGCTCTTTCCGTCAAAATCTTCGGTCTCAATACCGT
>JAQVWU010000144.1 GCA_028709565.1 Eubacteriales bacterium | reverse complement strand
CAGGAGCAGGAAGTAAATTATATATTCAACTTACTCCTGCTTTTTTCTCGTAATTTTATAATTTGATTTATAATCTGAAGGGAGTCAAAAAATGCAAAATAATTTACCTGTCGCACTTCAGCTTTATTCGGTCCGTGATTTCGCGGAAAAGGATCTACGAAAAACTTTACAAAAAGTCAAAGAGATCGGATATGATTTTGTGGAAACAGCAGGTCTTTACGGTTTTAATCCTGAACATTTTTACAAAGAATTGTCTGACAGCGACCTGAAAGCAATATCTGCTCATGTTCCGATTGATGAATTGATTGCCGATACGGAAGGGACAATTGAGCGATATATTACTATAGGCTGTAAATATATTGCCATACCTTATCTTTCGGAAGGCATGCGTCCGGGTGATAAAAGCTTTAACGATGTACTGGACAAAATCGACGCTATAGGCAGGATATGCAATTCAAAAAACGTTGTTTTATTATACCATAATCATGATTTTGAATTTATAAAAATGACCGACGGCAGTTATGGTTTTGATTATATCTATTCATACATTGATTCGAAAAATCTGAAAACCGAGATTGACACATGCTGGATTAAAGTCGCGGGACATGATCCTGCGGCATACATACGAAAATATACGGGACGAGCTCCCGTCGTCCATCTTAAAGACTATGTCGGTACGCAAACGGAAAATATGTATGAACTTATTTCATCCGATGCTGATGAAGCTGATGAAATGGATGGAATGGATGAAAGGAAAGTAAAAGCTGACGGGAAATTCGCTTTCCGTCCTGTCGGTTATGGTTTACAGGACTTTCCGTCGATTCTTGAAGCGTCGCTGGATGCGGGGGCGGAGTATGTAGTGGTCGAACAGGACTCATCAGAGGACTGTACATCACTGGAAGCAGCTGCAAAAAGCAGGGATTATTTAAAGAGTCTTGGCTGGTAAACTAATAATATATATCGAGTAGCTATAAAACAGGAAATTATTCCTGTTTTATAGCTACTCGATATTAAGAACTTCTTGATAAATTTCATGGTTTATGTTATAATTTTTTATGTTGTGTCCGGGAGTTAAACAGACACAAGTCTTAAAATCGCGGAAAGGGGAACCCTTAACAATATGCAGCACGATTTAAACACATACGGCAAAAGTGTCATTGAGTACGGCGCAAAAGGTGACGGAATAAATAACGATGCGCCGGCATTCCAGGCAGCGTTTGATTCGGACTGTCCGCTGATTACTATACCGTTCGGCAAATATATAATCGGATCGCCGCTGACTATAGGCTCTGATACCGCAATACACGCCCACAGACGCGCGGAAATAATACTCGGCGACAACGTTTGTACCAAACGCGGTGATTTTCTTATTACAAACCGCAATCACGCGTCAGGCAACAGAAATATCACCATCAGAGGAGGTATATGGAACGGCAGCAGCGTCACAAATCCTAAAAGCGATTTATTTGATCTCAACGGATATTCGGGCGCACTGATGAATTTTATCAACGTAATAAATATTACAATTTCCGATGTAACGCTGTTTAACCCATCGGCGTATTTTACTCGGTTCTGCAAAATCGACGGCTTTCTGTTTGAAAACATCACTTTTACCGCCACCCGCCCCTGCAGTAATAATGACGGCATTCATCTAGGGGGTTATTGTCAAAACGGTATTATACGCAATCTGCGCGCCTCCACCCCCAATACTCCCAATGATGATATGGTCGCCATGAATGCCGATGATTGTGTCAAACGTGCCGAAAACCTTGATTTGGAATGCGGTTTTATTCAAAACATTGTAATTGACGGATTGTATGCCGACAGCTGTCACAGTTTTATACGCATGCTGAGTGTTGACTCGGAAATAAAAAACATTTCTATAAATAATATAAAAGGCGGTTTTGCCGCTATGGCAATAAATATGGACGCAGCCCGTTATTGCCGTACTCCTTTAACCGATGAAATCGATGTAGGTTGTATCAAAAATGTGCTTGTTACAAATATGGATGTCTATTCCACCTCAAAAAATAGCCGCCGGGCATTTATATGTCTAGAAAGCAACATGGAGAACTTTGTAATAAATAATTTTAAACGCGATACCGGGAACGACGCCTCGGATTCGGGTGACACCGTTAGGATTCGAAATATAGGTGAATCCGATATTGTTTTAAATGGTCTGACATTATGCCAGATTGAATCGTTTGAAGGCGTACGGCAATCCACACCGGACAATACCGAAAAATATCGATTTCGAATAAAAAACAAAACCGGAGCAACGCTTTCGCTGCAACACGGTGCTTTTGAGCGGCTGGAAATCAATAAAACCGATAACTTTTCGTATTTTGAATAAAACCGATTAGAGTAAAATTAAGGAGTCATTAATGAATTCACTTCCGATAAAAGCCGCGGATATTCTGCTGCCCGTTGAAAAATATGAGAAATGGTCGGTTGTCGCGTGCGACCAGTTCACCTCCGAACCCGAATATTGGAAAAAGACTGCCGATATTGTGGGCTGTTCGCCCTCATCTCTTCATTTGATATTACCGGAAATTTACCTGGAATCGGACAGCGGAATGCGTATATCGGAAATCAATAAAAACATGCACAAATATCTCCACGAGGGTATTTTTAAAGAATATAAAAACACAATGATTTATATGGAACGAACATTGCCGGGCGGCGCCGTACGGCATGGTATTGTCGCGTCGATAGACCTTCAAGCCTATGATTACCGTCCGGAAAAAAAGGCGCTTATTCGTGCCACCGAGGGAACCGTTTTGGAACGCATTCCTCCCCGTGTAAAAATCAGGAAGGACGCCCCTCTTGAACTGCCGCATGTAATGCTCCTTATAGACGACCCGCAAAAGACTGTTATAGAACCTTTGAGCGCGTCCGATTTGAAGGTTGTCTATGATTTCGACCTGATGATGGGCGGAGGACATATAAAGGGATATTTAATCCCGGAAGATAAGATAAATAAAATTTTCGAATCGCTGTCTGCTCTGATTGGAGATGAAGACGACCCGCTGCTTTTTGCCGTGGGCGACGGAAATCATTCCCTGGCGACAGCAAAGGCTTGTTATGAAGCAGACAGAAATGAATTGTCGCGATACGCGCTGGCTGAGATTGTCAATATTCATGATGACGCACTGGTATTCGAACCGATATACCGTATTTTAACCGGTATTGACCCTCTCGATTTATATGCCGCGGCAAAAAAAGCGCTTGACAGGGGCGGAGATATACCCGTCGAATATACAGCTTCGGGTATATCGGATATATTTTATACCGACAGATTCCCTGTTGGACCGTTGCAGGAGTTTCTTGACGATTATATGTCAAATCATAAATCCGCCAAAATCGACTATATCCACGGTGAGGATGTGCTGCGACGTCTGGCGACAGCCGCCGGAAGCGCCGGGTTTATCTTCGACGGAATGCAAAAAAACGGGTTGTTTGCAGCTATCAAACGCGACGGAGCGCTGCCCCGGAAATCATTTTCCATGGGCGAAGCCGCCGGTAAACGCTATTATCTGGAAGCAAGACTCATAAAGCAATAGAAAGAGATTTCGATATTATAAATAACGCAGGGCTTATTTGTTAAATAAACCCTGCGTTATTATTTTCGTTATGTTTCAGTCTTCGGTCAGACCGCACTCGCAGATTGAACCGTCTTTAATCATGTAAGTGATGAACTGCCGGGCGGGTATGTCAACCGAGGTGTTTATTTGCAGCGCGTGAATATTTATCTGTGTTGCAACGTCCTTGCCGGACGGATTAAACAAGCGCATTATATATGCGTTATCCTCTTTTTCGGCGCATTTTAACGCGGTCATTTCAATACCCTGACCGTTGATAACGGCGGCAGGCAGCGGAACTTTGCCCTCACCGGACGGGTAAAAAGATAATGCCATAGGTTTTTCATTGAAATCAAGTGCTGCCCTTCCCGCTTCGGTGATAATTTCCGATACGCTGCCGGCGGTAAACCTGAAGTTATACAGCCTTTCACCCTGATCTATATAGGGCATAAAACGGTCACGGGGCATAACCGGCCGATCGGGTCCCAGCGGGTGCGCCGTATAACCGGCGGAACGCAGCAGTGAAACTTTCAATACTCCGTCCCTGACCGAAGACCCGTAAACACCGTCATTGAATATTGCAAACGCGTCGGATTCGCCGTGCATAACTATAAATTTTTGCGAAACGTTTTCGCGTCCCGTAACCGGTAATGATTCGCTGCCGTAGGCTGTCTGACCCAGACATTTGGCATTGTCAAATGATGCCGGGACAGAAAGTTTTACCATGCGCTGTTTTTCATTCCATAACAACCGCACTTCAATATCAATCGCCGCACCGTTTTTCGGCAGTTTATAGCGTAATACAGCCCGTGAGGTTTCGTATCCGAATACCGCTTCGATAACCGTACGTACATCACCGTCTTCGATTACCCGTACGGACGGTATTATATGATCTTCATGCCCCGAAAAAAGGGATCCTTCCTTTTCAGGCAATAAAGTAAATTCACCGATTTTTTCGCTGAATTCGGTAACAGTCATACCCCATGGATCGTAATTGTCCCGTATGACGTCAAGAGAAAAAGCGCCGGCCTGCAGATAATTTTTACCGTTTATGATGTATTTATCAATAAGACCGGTCAGGCGGTTTATCTCAATACGCGTTATGCCGTTATCGGCGATAAAATGCGTCGTGGAGGACAATACAACGGCAGACGGTTTTAATGATGTGCCGTCCATCGGGATAAGCTTGAATTTGCAGTTAAAGCGTGACATGGAGGAGGGTGCCAGCTTACCGTGAAATACAACCCGTTTACGCCAGTCGATAGGTATGGAACTGTTTTCTTTTTCGGGCTGAGCGGGACATATCACTCCGTTTTCGTCATAAACAATAGGATAATTATATTTATCAGACCAGTTCTGAATCCACAGCATAAACTCGCATTCAATATCGGCTTCAATTTCATAAGGATGCGGATTATATACCAGAATCGGAATTTCATCATCTGCGGCAATTTTTTGGCCTCCTGCCAGGGCAAAAAACGCTCTGGCGCGAACACGCGTCATTATTT
Source organism: Eubacteriales bacterium (assembly GCA_028709565.1). GTDB lineage: Bacteria > Bacillota > Clostridia > Oscillospirales > CAG-272 > JAQVWU01. Next base: position 2,117 of record JAQVWU010000144.1, on the reverse strand, counting down.
CGATGCCGTGGTCCAGTTGGCGGATACCCATTTGCTCGACCGGTTCTACCGAAGTACCGGGCAGATAATCATGAAACTGGGCTGTCAGCATATCGGTAAGCGCTTCACGGAATTCTTCGCGGGGATAATCAATCAAACCGTTCATGGACGCGGACACGCACATTTTTTCTGTGGAGAAGAAGATATTCTCAAGCTCGCGATATTTTTGTTTAATGCGTATCTGACTTGTATAACAACCCGGCGCCCACAGATTCAGGTCACCTCTGTGTTCCGGCAGTATACGTCCGCTGTTTTTTAGTTCGGCAAAAAAGGCTTCGGGGGTTGAGTGAAATATATCGACTCCCTGCTCAGCAAGTTCTTTTTTGTATGCTTCTATTTCTGTTATGTCCCGGTGTGAAGCCCCGCCGCCATGGTTACCCATGCCCCAAAGGCACATGCAAAGCGGTTCGTTTTCGCGCAGTCCCAGGGTTCCTTTGATTTTATTTACCGCCTGGCCCAGATTATTTCCGTAACCTTCACGTGCCCGGTATGCCATGACAGACGAATTGTCATAACCTACCCAGCGGAACAGGTCGGATTCAAGGTGCATGAAACCCTCGTCCGGACGGCAAAAGATATAGCTGTCATAACCGCTCTTGGCAAAAATCTGAACAAGTCCGCGTGAGTGTCCGAACGAATCGAAATTAACGGCTGTAGTAGGGCGTATACCGAAATATTCTTTGAAATAATTTAATCCGTATAAACACTGTCTGACAAAACCTTCGCCAGATGGCATATTGCAGTCCGGCTGCGTATACCATCCGCCCATAATATGCCATCTGCCGTCAGCGACCAGCTGTTGAATCTTTTTAAATAACGACGGTTCGTATTCGCGCACCCATTCGTATAATATCACCTCGTTATGGCAGAACACATAATCACCGAACTCTTCACAAAACCGGGCCGCCACACGGTACGTCGAGACAGCCTCAGCTGCGCCTTCTTCCCATTCCCACTGCCATGTAGGGTCAATATGCGCATTGCTTATAAGGTGAACCCTCTTCGCTTGTTTTTTCATTTGCGATGTCTCCTGTCTATACTCATTTAAACCAGTACAACCTTTGTAAAAAGATGTTTTTCGGCGGCGTCCATCGCTTCATTGACTTCAGCCAGAGGAAAAGCTTTAACGCCTGAGCCTATATCGGTCATTATACCGGAATTTTCCGACAGAAAGGCAATATAATCCGCCACATCGGAAGCGTCATATTGCGAGGAACCTATTACCTGCAGCGCCTTAAATGTTATAATCTGAGGTCCAAAGGAAATGTTGCCGCTGTCGGAATATTGTCCGGGTACCAGATAAATCCCGCGGTTGCGCAATATAGCGCATCCGAAATTAAACGCCTCAGGATTGCCGGAACATTCAATCACGAGATCGACTGAAAGCCCGTTTTCCGCTAAAACCTTTAATTCATTCTCGGTAATAACAGCTGAACGCGTGAGTTTTTTAATCTGAGCGGAACGCTGACTGCCGGTATCACGTACAACGGTATAAATGTTTTTAACGCCGACAAGGCTCAGCCAGAGCGCCGAAAACATGCCGAGAGGACCGGAGCCCTGTACCACCGCGGTATCAATTTGCGCGGCTTTGTTTTGATATATGCCGCCCAGTTTGAGGGCATGTATTATCGTCGGACCCGCGCAGGGAAACATAGACGCTGCCATATAATCAACGTTATCCGGCAGTTTAATCAGCGCGCCGTCTCCGATACCGGCTTTCGCGTAAACATATTCGCCATATCCTCCGAAGAAATGCGGCGGCATTTCAGGATTTTGGTCGTATGCCACTTCGAAGGCGAGACAGTTTGCGCTGTGACCGCTTTCGCATAATTTACATTTACCGCACGGAGATGCCATATTAAATATGACGCGGTCACCCACCGACAGTATCGGGTCGCCGGCGTTGATATCAACAATTTCACCTATAAATTCATGGCCTAGAATGAGGGGTGTGTTTTGACCGAGTCTGCCGTGATGTATATGAACGTCTGTTCCGCAAATCCCGGTCGCCAATAAACGCAGCAGCGCATATCCCGCTGCCGGCGGTGTTACAGAATATTCCTTTATTTTGAAAGGTT
>JAQVWU010000143.1 GCA_028709565.1 Eubacteriales bacterium | reverse complement strand
ATTCACGCAGTATTTCCACATCAATATTATCCGATTTTTTACATTCGATAATAAGATTGGATATTGTATGTTCCGAATGCAGAATCAGCTGACAAGATTCCGTTTCGTTTTTTGCGGTATATATTTTGTATTCGGTATTTCCGTTTCCCTTGGTATCCGGTTGAATCTTAGAAAATGAATTTGCAAACCATGTGTTAATAATGCTCATATTATTAGCCCCGCTTTCGTATTTTTCTGTAACCGAATTTTCTTTCGAAATGTCGTAATCGTCGGCTTTGCATGCCGCGGGTGATAAAATTAATAATATCAATAAAATCGCCCAAACAATTGCTTCTTTTATTTTAGTCATTTAGTTTGACTTATATGTATCCAGTACTTTCTCCAATCCGGCTAAAGCGCTGTTTTCTGTTCTTGTATATTGTGAAACAAAGTCCGTGCTCTTTGAAGCAACCAGACTGCGGAACAACCAGGGTATACCGGGTATATTGGATGCAAACAGGGTGGAGAAATCAAAATTGCGCCCTGCCATAAGTATGTCTATCATCTCTATTGATTCGGTGTCGCGCGCGAATTTATTTTGAAGCGCCTGTGTGTAATAAACAGGAAACAGCGACTTATAACTTTCCGCGTTTATAGCTTCTGTTATTATGCTTATCATATCAAGATTTGTTGCCGTTATCGGAACTCCGAGTACCGAATAATTATCCATAGCTCCGGTCATATATATTTCCTGTTTTTCATCGAACTTGGGGTATGGCAAAATTCCGTAATCGTCTTCCATCTCGCGAAAGACAGAAAAGGCGTTCCCCAGCCAGGTTGTTGTAAACATGGCGTTGCCGTCTTTGAAAACTGTAATCGGCTCGTTGTAATCGGTAGGAATATATGAACCTATGCCGTCCCAATATAATCTGTTTATCGTTTCAACGGATTGTATCGTTTTATCGGTATTTAATACAATTTCCGGTATGCCCTCGTCATTTCTGTCTATGATCGGAATATCAAAAGCAAATGTGTAAACGTCAAGGTTTGTCGCAGCTTCCGCGGTAAAACCGTATAAATCGTTTTTGTCTCTCAAACCGTCGCCGTTGACATCGTTATAAATATCTTTTACCCGGGAAATAAAATACTCGATAGTCCATGTACCGTCGCGTACAATCTGATAATAATCTTCTGTATTGTAGCTTTTCCCTATGTTTTTATTATAGAATATACCGTATGTCAATTTCAAAGCCGAAATACATATGTCACCTACAGCCGCGTAAAGTACATCTTCAACCTGAAATTTTTCATTGATACCGTTTATCCACCACGGTTTTGTAAAATCGTTATACTGTAATGACAACCAGTTTATGTATAGCTTTTCGATAATTATCGTACCTGATGTATATACATAGGTAGCTGCCAGATCAAATGCGTCATCTCCTGCCATTATGGTGTTTGTAACCGAATTTACATGTGTGTTCCCGTCATTTGCGTTGGTAACAAGCGGTGCTATCTCAACATTAAATCTTTCTTCAACAGTCCGATTGCGTTGATACAGGGCGTCATTTAATATTTCCCCGTCTTCCGCTTCCGTATAAATTTCATACAGAGTGCCTTCTTTTGTCGATATACGGAATATCTGGCCCTCGAAATCGGTTTCAGGGAGATTATCCGCTATTGCTTTTCTGATGTCTGTTTCGTTGTCCGTTTCAATATCGGCTGTTGTTTCCAGTATTGAGCCCGTGTCAATATTATCTTCTGCCGGATCACTGCATGAAACCGTAAAAATCGATGTTGCCAGCATCAGGCAGCTCATGAATAAACTCAGCATTTTTTTGGATTTTAACATAATTTCAATATCACCTTAATCACCTTAAATCTATATTTGGTTTAGCATTTCGATAATCAGCAGCCGGAAACGTTCAAATGACTTTAAATTTAATACTTCATCCGGTGTGTGTATATTGTTTATTTCAGGTCCGACAGAGATAATATCGATATTTTCGATTTTATTCTTTATTACACCGCATTCAAGTCCGGCATGTACCGCAGAAATTACAGGCGTTTTATTACCGAATAGGCGTCTGTATGTGTCCGAATAAATCTTCTGAAGCCTGGAATTGCTGTTATATGTCCATCCGGGATATCTGCTGCTGTGCGTTATATCGGAGCGTGTAACCTTTGCCAGTTGCTCAAAGCGCAGACATATATAGTCCATAATACTTTCAACGGAAGACCTGTTCATAAAAGCCAGCATGACTTCACTTTCATCGCTTGATATCATTCCCAAATTAGCTGATGACTCGACAAGCGTATTAATGGACGGACTCATTGTAAGCACGCCGTTGGGAGCCAATGTAATCAGTGACAGCAGATTTGCGGTTGATTTATAGGTCATCATACCGCCTTCTTTACGCGCTTTATCGACATGGACTTTAAAAGAAGCGTCATCCTCCGACAATTCCGCTTTTATCGCGCTTTCCGATAACAGGATATTTCTTATTGCAATTTCGGGATCTAGAACAGACAGATATGCTTCACATTCTCTGGGTATTGCGTTCGATTTATTGCCGCCCGTAATTGATAATAAATTAAACGGTTCAAAATCATATAAATTCAATAAGATTCGGCTCATTATTTTTATTGCATTCGCGCGGTTTTTGTCAATATCGGTTCCCGAATGACCTCCCGCAAGTCCCGTTACGCGTATGCGAAGCGTTTTGTTTTTTAATGGGATTCTGTCGCAATTACATCTGATTTTTGTATGTATGCCACCTGCGCAGCTGACCCATGCCACACCTTCCGATTCACCGTCAAGGTTAATCATACTGCGAGCGGTTATCTGACCATAATCGAAATTATCCGCTCCTGTCAAACCGATTTCTTCTCCGGATGTAAACAGACATTCGAGTTCAGGCGATATAAGCGTTTCATCATCCAATACGGAAAGCATTAAAGCTATCGCGACGCCGTCATCACCGCCGAGTGTCGTTCCCCGCGCACGCAGATAATCTCCATCAATATAGAGCTTGAGACCGTCTTTTTCGAAGTCGTGAACCGTGTCGTCATTTTTTTCACACACCATATCTGTGTGACCCTGTAAAAGAACGGCGGGACGCTTCTCATAACCATGAGTAGCGGGGCGGCGGATAAAGACATTATTATAACTGTCACGATAACAATACAAACCGCGTTCCAGCGCAAAACTTTCAATATAACAGGCAATTTTATCTTCATTTCCCGAACCGTGAGGGATGGAACATATATCTTCAAAAAACCGAAACATCGCCTCCGGTTTATATCCGTTTATTATATAATTCATACCTGATTATTACCGTATCCGTCGGGGTGGGAACCATGCCATTTCCAGGCGGTAGATATGATATCTCTGATACCGTATTTACGGTTCCAATTGAGTATATCCACCGCTTTCTCACTTGACGCTATTAATTCCGGCGGGTCACCGGGACGGCGTGCGGAGAATTCGGCGGGGATGGCATGCCCTGTTACCGCTCTTGCCGTATTTAATATTTCCAAATTGGAATAACCGCCTCCGCTGCCCAGATTGAAATAGTCGCTTTTGTCTGTATTTTTCATATATTCATATGCTTTTATATGTGCGTCAATCAAATCGCAAACATGTATATAATCACGTACGCAGGTGCCGTCAGGTGTTTCGTAATCATTGCCGTATATATTCAGTTTCTCCCGTTTGCCGTTGGCAACTTCCAGTATGATCGGAATCAAATGAGTTTCGGGGATATGAGCCTCTCCGATAGTTCCGCTGACATGCGCACCTGCAACATTAAAATATCGCAGACATACATTTTTCAATCCGTAAGCGACATCGAACCATTTAAGCATTTTTTCAATCGCCAGCTTTGTTTCACCATATGTGTTTATGGGGTTTTGTAAGCTGTTTTCGGTTATAGGCGATATATCCGGCTGACCGTAGGTAGCGGCGGTTGATGAAAAAACTACATACTTAACATTATGTTTAATCATGCTGTTAAACAACGAAAGCGATTCCGCTACATTGTTGCGATAATATTCATAAGGCTTTTCCATGCTTTCGCCTACCAGCGAATAAGCTGCGAAATGCATAACACCATCAATATTATTCTCGGAAAAAATTCTGTCCATTAATAAACAGTCGCCGATATTTCCTATATACAGATTTATACCATCGATCGAAGCCGCGTGACCTTTCGACAGATTATCAACGGCGACAACGTCAAACCCTTTTTCCTTTAATATTATACAGCAATGACTTCCGATATATCCGGCACCGCCGGTAACTAATATTGCCATAAGATTAACTCCCCATATATAAAAATCAATTGTTTTTCGGCTGTTCGATGCCTTCCCGGAATTTCAGCAGTGCTATACGCAAATCAACCGCTTTATCTTCGGGGTTGGTTGGATTTCCGTGGGCCCAAACCCCTGTTTCGGAAGATGCCTGGTATTGCTGCTGATATTTATTGCGAAGCGGCGGATAAAATTCTATATGAAAATGATAATAATCTTCGAAACCCGTATGTTTTTCGTCGATATTGCAGGGAGCATTGTGCATACACATCATATACGGGAATGGTATGTCATAGAGCTTGTCATATGCTCCGGTTATCATTTTTATTATATCGGCAAGAGACCTTTTTTCTTCATCGGTTGTAAAATCGGTTATTTTTGTTTTATGGTATACAGATGCAATATAAACTCCGAACGCGTAATCGGTAAAGAAGGGCACATATGCTATAAAATGCTTATTTTTATAAATAACTCTGCGTTTGAATTCAGCTTCCTCTTCGTTTATGCGGCAGAACAGGCATTTATTTTGTTCTTCGTAAAACATTTTAGAACTTTCAAGTTCGACCTCGATTTTTTTTGGCAGCGTCGAATATGCGTATATTTGACCATGAGGATGGGATATGGTCACTCCCACTTTGTCCCCCCTGTTTTCAAAAATAAAAACATATTTTATTTTCGGGTCAGCGGACAATATTTTATAACGGTTTGACCATAATTCCACGAGTTTCACTAGATGCTCTTCTGGCAGAAGACTCAGCGAACTGTTATGATCGGATGAATATAAAATAACTTCGCATTTCCCGTATGACGGTACGGCTTTATATATATCACCGCCATGCTCGCTCATGATGTCTTTACTGATCTTTGCATCGTCACTTTGAGCGGATAATGCCGGAAAATCGTTATCATGCTGCCAGACATCATAATATGAGGGCAGCTTATCATTATTTCCCGGACAAAACGGGCATAGTATCTTTTTTTTCGCGCTTTCGGTATTTTCATCCGGTCTGTTTTGTCGTTTCGGAGCTATTATTACCCAGTCCCTTATCATGGGGTTCCACCTTAATTCAGCCAATCATCATACCTCTTTTGCATTATTATTCATTAATAATTATAACATAAACGCCTGTTTATTTCAATAATTTTTTAAGTATCCGGGTACCCAGTCGCTCAAATACAGCAAATCAGCCGTTACTTCATCATTGCATTTATATTCGGCGCATAATATAACCGGTATTTTTTGCTCGGTTGCCTGAATATACAGCCTTTTTAATTCTTTTTTATGTTCTCCGTTATAAACAGGGGCATTAACAGCGTATTTTTGACCATATATATCAGTTTTTATATCGCTAAGCATTAACATGGATATGTTGTATTTTGTTATATCCGTTTTAATTCCTGACGCAAACGCGAAAGCGGTATTGAAGGCGATCGCTGCGCATTTATCCTGAGAAAAAAGACTGAGCTGTTCATCTGTCGAAATCAAAACATTTCTATTCTGTACATATAATTTTATGTTCAGTTTTAAACATATTTCGTTTATTTTGCGCAGTGAATCCATCGCTCCGTCCAACGCGCTTTGATGGCTGTATTCATTTTCCGCGTTGCGGTGCAGCGAAAAGATTGCGCCTTCGCAGCGATATTTCGACGCTAAAATTAATATACGCTCTATACGTTTTATGGACTCTGCCGTACGCCCGGAAAAGTTACCTATAAGAGTGAGATCGGGGAAATGGTTAATCATATGACTGAAATCTACGATAATACCGATATTCTGAAGGTTAAAATATTGCGCTTCCCTTTTAACCGTTTTGTCGTCCATACGGTCCAGGTATTCTGCAGGAAGCATAATTCCTCCGAAATGATGCGCAAAGGTAGGATTATCAAGCAAATATGACTTTGCTGATTTTTCTCCGTATCCGAGTGATAAATATAAATTTTTATTGCGTGGTTTCGGATTGGATTCAGCAATTACATTAAGGCGAATTCCCTCTGTGATTATCCTGTATAACCTGCAGTCATATGGTTTTAATTTGTATGTACCTGCCATATATAAACCCATTGTCCTGTCGGAATATCCGCGCGGTAAAAACTCTGGTAGCGTTTCGGTTCCGTCGGTAATCGGCAGTTCGGTGACCGATAATATATTACCTTCGGAAGTTAGAATGTCATACGTTTCCGTATTGAGCGTGTTGTTGGCAACATAAAGTGTGTATGTATTTGCGTTTATTATATCCAGTGTATACGATAACCGAGGATTATCAACCGATATTATTTTCAAATTATTGAATGTTTCGTGCAGGAATGCCGTAATACCGGGTTTGAATTTATACGGATGAGGTATATCTTCGTTTATATTGTTCTTATATACAAACGCTGTCTCACATGGTTCCAGCGATTCCGTAATGTTAATAATTGATACTCTGCCCTTCCCTATTTTGTTTTCAATGACGGTATCCCGGTTGTTATCCGTTTTAAACAATTCGTTGTAATCCTGACCGCAAAAATAATCAGAAATCGATTTATTTTTTAAAACTGTATTGATAAAAATTATTATATGACCACCTTCGCGGACAAATTGGTTTAATTTTATATATAATTCCAGGTCAATCGCTGTTTCCTCACTTATGAACAGCGTTGTATAACGGTTTAGTATTTTAAAACGGGTATCCGATAATAGAACATCGGCAATTTCACCGTATGGTGCCGGTGTAAGAAAGCCACGTTCGTCGCGATAAAAACCCGCGTTTTCATATCCGGGAAACAATTGGGCAAATAACAGATGCAGCTGGTAATCGCCGGTGTTATAAGGCAGGTTTCCCCATACTTTATATATATCACCGGTGTACAGATGACGCGGCGGAACCCATCCGGAAAAAAAGTCTGTCATAATGGCGAGCGGCGTATACATAGTCC
>JAQVWU010000142.1 GCA_028709565.1 Eubacteriales bacterium | reverse complement strand
TGTTGAGGACAGAAGAAAACGTTTCAATACCGTCTTCCACGAGACAGACGACTTAAATGACATAACCCCGGAACATATAATATATTTCACAATAATCGATACCCATGAACGCGTTGGGCCCGTATACAGCGCGCTGAAAAAAATTCCGGACATAAACGTATCCCTGATTAACAGTACCTACAGCGATGAATATTGGATTCTGGAGATATTCAGTGAAGGGGCTTCCAAACAGCATGCCGTCGCTTTTCTTCGCGAAACATACGGATATAAAAACATTATAGGTTTCGGAGACAATCATAACGACCTGCCGATGTTCGAGGCTTGTGATATACGCGTAGCCGTAAACAACGCGCAGGAGGAGGTTATAACCGCCGCCGATTGTGTATGCGAATCGCATGACCGGGACGGTGTTGTAAAATGGATTGAGAATCACGTTTTATCTCCGGGAAATATATAATAAGAACCATGAGACCGAAAACACCTGCGAGACTTATTGTCCGCAGGTGTTTTTCAAATAAATTAATCCAGGGCAAGCAACAGGTCCGCATAATCTTTGAGTTCTTTTGTAGCTCCCGCCTGATACGATTCGTAGAAGCTCGCGAATCCCTTGGAAGTATTGAAATATTCAAGCAGGGCATATCCGTAGCCGCTGAACCCGGAAAAGAAAGTGCCGAAGTTGTATACCGCGCTATTCAGTATGATCTCCAGCGATTCCTGCGCCTCCTCGTCCCGCGTGCCCTTGATCGAAATGGCAGTCTCTACATAAGCGGGATAGGCATACCTGCGTCCGTAATAGGTAAGGGCTTCGGTCACCATGCCAGTCCTGTCGGTATCCGACGCGGTCGCGGGGATGGCAACGACCAGCCCACCCGCGCCTGTCCGGTATTCTTTCTGGCTGCTGTCGTATTTCGGTATGGGAAGCAGACCGTAGTCGCTCTCCATGTCGCGCAGTTTTGCCGAAGCGCCGATGGTGCTGTAGACGAAAACGGAATTGCCAGCATTGAACAGCGCTATGTCTGTCCAGCCGGCAGGTGCGTATACGCCTTCGCTGTTGACGAAGTATTCCTTGAGCTTGTCGAACATAGCGGCGGTCTTTTCACTGTAAAACGTCACTTCGGGGTAGTTGTCGGCGTTCTTTGTCGTGATGTTCAGCCAGTGATTGGATATATCATAAACCGTCTGGACGGGCGAATACATGCCGTAAAGGTCGGTTTCATCGCGCTTTTCGTTGCTGTCGACATCCGAATAAATATCCTTGGAAAGAGAGATCAGGGTGTCTATCGTCCATTCGTCTCGTTTCATTATCTCATACGGATCTTCGATGTTATAATCGGCTATATAATCCTTGTTAAAATAGATGCAGGCGAACAGACCGTAGTTTGAAATGCTCAGATCTCCCATCAGCAGATAAGCGTTGCCGCCCACCGACAGTTCCTCGTAGGACGATTTGTTCCACCAGGACTTGTCGACATCGATATACTCGATTTGGTTCAGCTTTTTGAAAAGTCCTTCGGTGGAAAGGGCCGACATGTTGTAGGAGTTGCCCGAAAAAAGATCATACGCCTCATCGCCGGCCATGACGCTTCTGCGGATGTTGCCGCGGCAGTCGTCGTTTTCCCATTTATGCACGACCGGGCTGATCTGTATACCGAACAGTTCCTCAACAGACCTGTTGCGGTCATAGATCGCATCATTCACAAGGTCGCCCGTCTGCTCGGGTGCGATATGCTCGATGATATAAGAACTGTGTTCGTATGTATATATGTTAAAAACATATCCTCCGTAATCTTTATCTTCGGGCACATCGAGTTTTTCTTTAGGTTGTTCGCTTTCGGATTCCGCGGTTACCGGGATCGTTGTATCGGCGGAATCCTCGGCGTTAGCTGCGCAGGATATCACGGAAATTATGATGACTAAAACGAGTATAAAGGCAATATTCTTATTAATAACAGTTCTCCGCTATTGTTGAGTTTTGACGAAACACCATATTAATCTTTATTATAGCAATTATAACAAATCAAAACGGTCTTGTCAGCGGAAAATAAATGATTGCTTAGCATCTGTATTAATTTTCGGTGGTCTCAGCTGTTATTTGAAAAAGGCGTGCCGATAAATCCGACCTGAGCGAAATCACGCGGATTATGGCGGATAATGTAATCAATATAGGAAGCCGTCATGCGTGCGGTCAGCAGATATCCGGCGGCATTGAGATGTCCGCCCAGAAAGAAGTTGCGGCGGAACTCATGGTCATATATCGGTGCATATTCGGTGAAATCGAGTATATAAGTAAAATCGAATAAACCGGCAATATCATATAGAAGTTTCCGGTGAGTTTTAATCTTGGCGATATGTGCTTCATCACCGTCGTCGCAGGGCATCGTCATTAAGAAAAAACACGCTTTCGGCTGCATCGCTTTAAGCCGCTGGATTATTCTCGCATAATAACCCGCGAAGGTATTCGCATTCTTGTTGTAATCGTCGGTATTGATGTCAGCAACCGAACCGACGGTTTGCCCGGCATTTAAAATATCGTTGACTCCGAGTGCGATTATATAAGCCTGACAGAGCTTATCGGCGTCCCAGAAACCGTTTTGGTTAGCAAAGCTGTTCCAGTATTCTGATGCGGTCATGCCGCCGCGCGAAAAATTATACGCCTTTAATCCCGCGGCACGGGCAATATACTGTCCCCATGAATATTCGAACATATCGTGATAACCGTTATTACCGTTTTCATCCTTTGATTCAAATTCACCTGATGAAAGGCTGTCACCTATGCAGCCGACAGTACGGAAAATACCGCAGAAACCGCCGTCCGTAAGTATTCTGTCAAGCGGTTTTTCACCGGGGATGCTCATAAACTGTGTGATGTCCATATTTGTCAAATCCTTTCGCAATATAGTATTTTCAACATAATACCACTATGCGTTGTATAAAGCAATGATGTATTTGAGTAATATTTATTCGGTTCGGATAAAGTTGAATAAAATTTCTGTTGAAATAAGAAGCGTAAAACGTATGATTATTCGGTTCTTATCATCCGTATGAAAGACACATCACAGCCATTGCATTCCATAATACATACAAATTTTCCGATTAGGATTTTTTGTTATTTTAATCTTGTCATATGCTGCTTTTCATGATATAATAATAAAAATAATTATAAAATCAGACGCTTCACTTTAAAAACTAAAGCATATTACCGTAAAAAGGGAGAAACGGTTTATGAAAACAAACACAAAAATCCTATGCGCGCTGCTGCTCGCCGCTTTTGTTTTACCCCTGTTCATCTCCTGCGCAGATGAAGCAAAAACCGCGGATATCGCTCAAACAACCGCTCCGGCTCAAGAATCGCAGACCTCCGACTCTTTGCCCGAGGTGGTATACGACGGAGCCGAGTTTACCATGCTGGCGCGCGCCGAAGACGACTATAAAGACGAGTTTCTTGTGGATGAACAGGTCGGAGATATAATCAAAGACAATGTCTACCACCGGAACCGCGGTGTCGAGGAACGCTTTGACATAAAGTTCAGCCCCGTGCTGCTCAAAGGTCACGGTCCCGATTACGACAATTTTATAGCGACCGTGCGCGGCAGTATCAGTGCCGGTGATGATATTTATAATCTGGTCGGGGGTTATACCTACCGGCTTGCCGCCGACTCGGTTGACGGCAGCTTTATAAACTGGTACAAGGTCCCTTATATAAACCTCGACAAGCCCTGGTGGTCGGACGGATTCCTTGACGCCGCTGCTGTGGGAAACAGCTCTTATATAGTAACAGGAGACCTGTCTCATATGTTCCTGCAATATACCTTTGCCGTATTTTTCAATAAGAATCTGGCAAATGATTTCTCGGTTCCCGACCTATACGGAACGGTAAAAAGCGGAGACTGGACCATAGACCTCATGGCGGAATACATGAAGCTTGCCTCAGCCGACCTCAACGGAGATGGCAAGGGAGATATCGGCGACCGATGGGGTTTTGTCACCGACCCTTCTACACGTTTGGACGCTTTTCTGTATGCTCTCGAGGTTCCCATCAGCGCGAAGGACGAGAACGGCATTCCGTATATAATCGGGCCGACCGACAAATATCAGAGCGTCATCGAAAAACTCAATACGCTGATGCACGATTCCGGTGACACATATATCGACGCGGATTTTATGCCTAATATGCTTTTCGCCCAAAATCTTGCGTTGTTCAGTCCTATGCGCCTTTCGGAAGCCCTTACATTGCGTTCTATGGAGAGCGACTTCGGCATTATTCCCTATCCGAAGTGGGATAAGGCGCAAAAGGAATACCATACATATTATTCGGACAACTGCACCTGCTTTGTCATTCCCAAAACAGTCTCAGACCTTGATTTCTGCGGGATTATTGTCGAGGCGCTCGCCGCTGAAAGCTATCGGCTGGTACGGCCCGCGGTTTACGAGGTAGCCCTTAAAACCAAATACGCGCGGGATAACGAATCGCAGGATATGATAGATATAATTCTCGATACCATGCTCTTCGATTTTACCAACATCTATGCCTTTGCCTTCGGCGATCAGCAGGGTCCGGCACACAGCCTGAGAATGAACGTCAGAGCCAAATCCAATGATATAACCTCGTATTTTGCCAAGAAGGAAGGTATTTACAGCGAAACGTTAAAGAAACTGATCGACGCGATGACCGCAAACTGACCTGCATTGATAGGGATAAAGGGCTTGATATTATTATCCGTGTTTTTCGGGCGAATCTCGAGAGACTCACAATCAGCAAGGACCTGAACCTTGATACTGTGGGCTTTTATATAAAACAACAAAGAACCGGCGTTTTATGTCATGGATATGGAATGACTACCGTTATGCCGTTTATCTTTTGGACGGTGACGGGCAGACCGTAGACCTTTTTTATGGTTTCGGGGGTTATAACCTCAATGCCTCCGTGTGAGAAGATACGGCCGTCTTTGAGCAATAAAAATCTGTCGCAATAGCGCAGCGCGAGATTCAGGTCATGAATGACGATTATCGCGTTGATCTGCTCGGTTCGGGTAATCTGCCGTATTGTTTCCAGCACTTTATATTGGTTGCCCAGGTCCAGATTGCCCGTAGGCTCATCCAAAAGCAGAATCCGCGGCTGCTGGGCCAGCGCCCGCGCGAGCATTACCTTTTGCATTTCGCCCCCGGACAACTCGTCGGTGTAACGCATCGCAAGATTCTCAAGTTCCAGGCGCGAGATGACCGACCTGACGATTTGAATATCTTCGCGGGAAGGTTCAAATTTTATGTACGGTTTGCGCCCCAGCAGGACCGCGTCAAATACGGTAACCCTTTGAGCCGCGCTGCGCTGAGCCACATAAGCTATGTTTTTTGCAATATCATGGCGGCTAAGATCCCGGACATTTTTTCCGTCCGCGTAAACGACCCCCCCTTGGGGTTCCAATATGCGATTGAGACATTTTATCAGGGTGCTCTTGCCCGCCCCGTTGTTGCCCAAAACGGCTGTGCAGCTGCCTTTCGGAGCACAGAAATCAATATCGTTTAATATTGTTCGTCCGCGTCCATACGCGAATGACAGGTTTTCGACCGAGATCATCTCCTGCCCACCCCCCTGAATACAAGATAGAGAAACAGAGGGGCACCCAGAAATGATGTTATGGCGCCGATGGGCAGAATAATCGGGGCGGCTATCAGTCGGGCAGCAGTATCGCTGACCACAAGGAGCAGCGTGCCCGTCAATGCCGACGCTGGCAGCAGATACCGGTAGTCGTTGCCGATAACACGCCTTATCAGATGGGGGGCAATCAATCCGATAAAACTGATGATGCCGACAAACGATACAATGACAGCCGCGGTCAGCGAACTGACAAGCATACACATAAGACGGACACCGGTTACATTCACGCCAAGACTTTTTGCCGTTTCATCTCCGCTTTGCAGCGCGTTGAAATTCCAGCGATTTAAAGAAAATATAACAAGCGATACCGCCACCGTTATTGCCATAATGATTATTTCATTCCATCCTGTACACCCCAGGTCGCCGAATGTCCAGAACACCACCGCGGCGACCTTAACGTCGGCGGCAAAATACTGCAGCAATGTAGCGGCGCCGGAAAACATCGTGCTCAGCGCCACACCCGAGAGCACCATGGATTCAGGCGTTGCCTTTTTAAAGTGCGACAAACCCAATATAATCAGTGTGGATAAAACCGCGAAGAAAAAAGCGCAGGCCGAAACAAGATACGGACTGGAAATGGTAACGCCGTTTAATGTCTGGTTCTGCGTCCCGGCGCCCAAAACAATAATTGCAAAAGACGCGCCGAAGGCGGCGCCCTGCGAAATGCCCAGCGTAGATGCCGACGCCAGCGGATTTTTTAGAATGCTCTGCATGACGCAGCCTGCCGCGGCAAGGCCGGTGCCCGCCACCGCCGCGGTGATTATTCTCGGCAGCCGGTGATTAAAAACTATAACGGCCGACCGCTCACTGCCAAAACCGAAAAGCGCGGACAGCACCTCTTTCACGGTAAGGCCGGCGGAACCGGCGCTGACCGCCCATAATGCCGTAATCAGCAATAACATGGCCAGGGACAGAATAAAGAGATTTTTTTTGCGTATATAACCCTTGTATGTATCCGAATTATGCTTCATTTTACTTCCGATTATTTCGATTATTTCGATTACTTCCGAAATTGTTTATTCGCCTATGGTGATTTTTTCGAATTTACTGCCGTCCTCAGCCAGTTTCTCATAAAAAGGCTGTCCCAGCATTGCCATAAAAATCTCATCGGCCTTCTCCTGCGGGTTAATATCCGCAAAACGATCCGGATATATAACCTTGCCCGCGTAATACGCGTCGGCAATGGCTATTTCCATATTGGTCCAGTTGTAATTATAAGAAATCTGTGTGTAAACCTTACCGTTTTGCACCGCTTTCAGACCCTGATAGAACGCCTTGTTTTTCCCGTAGTGCTCGTTGACCAGATACATGTTGACGGGATTGAGAAAGATAATATCCGGGTCCCATACCGTAACCTTTTCCAGGTCGATGATAAACGCGCCGCTTTGGCCCGTTTCATCGGCCACATTTTTGGCGTTTATCGCCACAAACGGGGGATATCCGGCATAAGTACCCTCAAATCCATGCGCGCCGCGAAAACTGACCGCGCCGGTATATACGGATGGCTTTTCCGTGTCAGGAATATCCTTTGTGCGGTTGTCCAGGTCAAT
>JAQVWU010000141.1 GCA_028709565.1 Eubacteriales bacterium | reverse complement strand
TGTATACACCCGGTTCCGTTTCCGCGTGAAACCACGGAATATGTATGCGAATCGCGTTAAATCCGTTGGCAAGGGCGGCTTCGGCGGCGATTTTTAATTCCTCCGTTGAGGTTAGATTGAAATTCCAGATACCGAAAATCAGCCAGCGTGGATTTTCCGGGGTGTTATTTTGAATGTCATCTGCAATCGGATTCATTGTTGACTCCTCTGTAATATTATCTGTATGCTGACAGCCGGTAATTGCCGTTAAAGAACACAATAAAGTTATACAGCACAGCCATATATAAAATTTTGCTTTCATTTTGTTATTTCTCGATTTATTCGATTTATTCGATTTATTCGATTTGTTTGATTTATTTCTGATCATTTCCTGTCCGTCATATTATATATTTAAAACGCTATCTTGTCAATGCCGTTTGTGCGCAAAAGAAAAACGGCAGGATATCATTGGCTCCGTATCCTGCCGTTTTATATATTTAGTTCAGTTTATTCAATTACTTCAATTACTTCAATTATTTCAATTGATTCGATTTTCGGGTAACCGCTTCGAGGACGGTCGCTCCGCCGAATAATATGGCAAGTGACATTAACGCGTGCTCAAGCATGGCATATAATTCTCTTGTTATGTAAATCAGTTCGTTGGGTTCGGCTGTAAATCCGCAATACAGGATATAACATAATACCAATATTACGGGCGGCAGTCCGAACTTTAAAACCGAGAGGGGTATATGTCCCGGCTTAAGATGGATTTTACCGTCGAATTTCATAAAAAACATCGCTCCTTTATGTAAATATCATATCTTTATATATATTATACTATATTTTTATGCATTTGTCACCTGTTATATTATGGATACCGGCACGCTGTTATCTTATCCCGCTGACCAGGAAATATAAATATATCCGGTAATATGAGACGCTGTGACGCATCTGCCGTCATCCGACCATACTTTTTCCGTATTGTCCTTTTCGTTTATCCCAGGTCTGTTCGTGACCATTCGCAGATATGCCCCCCGCGGCGGGAAAAAGGTTATCGTGGCATCATCAAGGCCGCGCAGCAATATGCGGTGGGCGAGCGCCGGATGTTCCGCCGTGCGGATTTCACAAGATACGGTGGTGCGGCGTTTCTGTTTCGCGAAGACACGGCATTGGGCCGACTGCCAGCGGCTCAGCGTATATTCCGCGCCCTTTTCGTCGAGGACGCATTCCGTATCGCTGATAACGGGGGCTCCCTCGGGATATGATAAAAGGACGCGCGCGGTTGTGTCGCGGGCATAAGCCGACACGAACAGCGCATTGGCACTGCGGGAGTTTGATATTACGGGAAGATTTTCGGAGCGTTCGGCGATAAAGCGTATCCTGATTCCGAACAGTTCCAGCGCGCCCCGGAGCAGAGACGAAACGGGAAAGTATTTATCCGGCGACAGCGGATTGGGCAGCGAACCTTTGGTTCGCGCGTGGGGAAAGCTGCCCCTTATCCAGACGAGCGTGCCGTTATGCGAGGCATACAGGCGTGTATCATCGCCTTTTGTAACCTGCGCCATGACGGCGGCGGAACTGTCGCCGTTGTATGTTTCATGTATACCTCCGCCGGACAGCAGCGGATCGTGATGGATGAGAGGCGTGTCCGCGCCGCTGACCGAATCACGGTAAAGGGTTGTATCCAAAATCAGGTCTCCGTCAATCGGCGGCGCGTCGGTTATACCCAGAATCGCCCTGAGTTCGGCAGAGGCTTTTTTCGTGCAGCCGTAAAGAAGTATATTGAGCCTGCTGTCGTATGCTTTGACAAGCGCTTTATCCAGGTGTGATCCCGCGGCGGGTACGGGCATGACCAAAACCGACCGGCGGAAATTTTCCATATCGGACAGCGCGAAGTTTTCGTCGGAGATTACCGTGTTCAGCGGAAACCCGTTATCTATGGCGTTTTCCATAAGCCAGTCATCCATGAATATATCGGCGGGGTTCTTTCCCTCCAGATAATATGCGATCGGATATACCCAGGTGAGCATGCCCGCTTCGTCGGGATATCTGCTCAGCGCGTCAAGGATATGCGGAGTGACCTCAACGGGGCAGCGCCGGGGCATATTGCCGTATGAATCATCGGCCGACAGTATATTTATCCCGTATGGTTTTGTTATCCTGCCCTCAGAGTCCAGACGGGCAATACCCAGCGGCAGATAGATATCATGGGGAGAGCGCCCGTATCGGTCAAACCAGGGGCTGTTGTGCCACCACGGGTCGTGCGTATAATACCGGAAGATAAAACCTTTTTGCGGCAGCGCGGCTATATGCGACATATAACCGGCAAGCTCCAGACCGAAACGAAAATTCAATGCCGCCCAGGGCGAGTTGGGAGGCGCGAGCAGATTCGGACAGGCGTATATATCGCCGAGCGGAGAACCGTGCGCCGCAATATCCATGCCGGAGGACAGATTGCTGCCCCGTGTTTCCACCCGCGTATTGCCTATGGCGGCGATAAACTCGCGCCAGAATTCGCCGATGCTGTTCTTTACCCCCTCAGCCCCCGAATAATCAAAGGATTCGCCGTTGAATAGCTCTCCGGTCCAGTTCCATGAGTCCAGCGAATAACCGAAACCGTTTGACAGCCATATATAATCGAAGCCTACGTCCCGCGCCAGCGCAGTATACTGTTTCCCCAGAAAATGACCGAAATGGGTTCCCTCTTCAATACCTTCCGGGAAGGCGGCGTATGAATGTTTATCGCCGCGCAGACGGGCCGCGCAGTGTACCCATTGCGACGCGCCCATAATATTGCCGCGGGCGATTTCCCTGTGACGGTGATATTTAAATTCGGAATATGCGAATTCGGGGCCCGGGTCAAAGGTGGCTCCGACTTCGGCTTCAAAACCGCATATCTCGCGGGAGATTCTTTTCAGGGCGGTGATAATCCGTCTGAGGTCGGAATAACGCATTTCGGGCGGATTTTCCGTATAGAATACCGGGCGGGTATGCAGCGACTCATATTCGGGATAGTCGGCTATATCACACGGCGGATGGTCGGAATCGGGGTTGCCTATGCCGATATAGCGTCCCCACTCAAAGGCATCATTGAGGTTTCCGCTGTATTCCAAAATCTCACTGCCGTCACCGCACCATAGTAAAACGGCGCAGCCCGAAGCATAACGCAGCAGTTCCCGCCATCCGTCAAACAACTCACGGCAGATTTTATCGATATATTCATCGTCGGTCTTTCGGAAGGGTTTGAGACTAATCTCCAGACATATCCTGCCCGCGCTCATGCCGCGGGGATAATCATAATCATGCATTTTATGTTTTCTCCGGTTTTTTCGAAATAATTATTTATTTTTTGTTGTTGTTAATTCAATTATAAGAAAAGCTGCACGAAATGTCAACATGAATCAACCTGAAATTAATACTTGCTTTACGGACGGAAACGTTATATAATAAATGCATATGCGGAGGTGAAAGGCTTGAATAACGATTTAAATGTTTTACGCGCTCTTGCCGAAAAATACGCGGAAGCCGCCCTTGACGGTGTTAACGCCGAAAGGACACACAATTACCGTGAGATCAACAGCCTTAAGGCAACCCGGCCGCCGGTCCTGGTCTTTGAGGTACCCTTCGGCGAATTTTCCGATTGCGATGAGCTCCGGCTCAAATGCGCGGACGGGGCATACCGTTCGCTTGAATGGGAGCTGCGCTCCGAATTATATAAATGGAATCATTTCTGCGGTGACTACGCGCTGCACCCGTATTATCGCTGCCATATCGCCGTAAACAACAGCGGCATCGGCTTAGGGTCAAAAGAAAAAACCATACCTTCCCAAAAGGGCGGTTATATCATGGCGCATGAATACGAGGATGTATTAAAGGACGACGAAGCGCTGGCAAAGGTCATAATACCCGAAATCTCCCTCAATAATGAACATACCGAATCGCGCCTGGCATTCTTTTCAGCAATATTTGAGGGAATATTACCGGTTAAAAAGGCGGGTGTCAGTCTTTATCTCAGTTCCTGGGATACTCTGTCCGTGCTGCGCGGCATGAGCAACTGCATGTACGACCTGTATGACAATCCCGAATTTATGCATCGCGTCATGGAGCGGTTCACCCGGGTAAACGAACATATAATCGAAGAATATGACAGGCTGAACATATATGATACCGATCCCTATTATCTGCACTGCACTCCCGCCTGTACCTATGAACTGCCGGTGAAAGATATGGATAAAGAACGCATAACCGCGCGGGATGTATGGTGCCGCGCAATGGCTCAGCCGCTTGCGGTGGTGTCCCCCGAAATGTTCGGGGAATTTGACCTTCAATATACACAGCGTTTGTTTGATAAATGCGGTCTTGCCTATTACGGGTGCTGCGAACCGCTGCACGACATGATTGACATGCTCCGCCGGTTTCCGAATCTGCGGCGCATATCCATAACGCCCTGGGCTGACGTTGACATGGCGGCGGAGCGGATAGGCAGCGATTATGTTCTCTCTTACAAGCCCAATCCGGCTTATGTCGCCGAAAGAAGCTTTGACCCTGCGCCCGTTATCGCCGAAACAAAACGTGTGCTTGAAGCCTGCCGCCGAAACGGAACACCCTGTGAATTTATTTTAAAGGACATCAGCTCGGTATCCAATAACCCGGATAATCTGACGCAGTGGGTCAATACGGTCAACTCGGTAATCGACCGGTATTTCTGAACCGGCAAGAAGGATAATGCTATGAAGCCTTTATTTGATAAAAGCGACTGGAACAGGATTACAAACGATTATTGCGCATGGTGGGAGAGAAGGATTGACAGGCCTTTGTTCAACCTGTCGTTTTACGGCTGCGAACCGGATATGAAACGCCCGGCGGGTATGATAACCGAAAATCTGCATGAAATGGCCGGCGATCCGCCCGAGATGGTTGCGGAAAAATATGACTATATCATGCGCACCCGCAGATACGCCGCGGACGGCTACCCGGGGTATTGGTTTAATCTCGGACCGATATTCGGCGTGGAGTTTTACGGAGCGCGCGCTTTTGTGACCCCCGATACGACATGGTATAAACCCGATATTTTTGAACCGATAGAAAGGCTGTGTCCCGCAATATCCGCGGACAGTGTTTTTCTGCCCCGTATACGCGAATTATACCGCGCGTTCAACGAACGGTTTGGCGGCAGCGTTGCAGCCAGCTCGCCTCCCCGGTTTTGTTTTGACTACCTGTGTTCATTTCTGTCATCGAGCGATATGGCATACGCGCTGTATGATTCACCCCAGGAGGTGAAACGCTGTCTGCGCGAGTTTATGGACGTTGACATACCCCTCAGGGAAGAGCTTTACGGTTATATAAAAGACGCGCCCGGTTTTACGACATGGGGAGGCATATTTGCGCCCGAAGCGTGGGACAGCACGCAGTGCGATTACAGCGCGCTGATATCTCCGGAGCATTTCAGGGAATTTGTTTTGCCTGTTTTGGAACGTTCAATAAATCACTCGCCGAGGTATAATTACTATCATCTTGACGGTCCGGGTGAGCTTTGTCATCTTGATATGATACTCGGTATCGAAAATCTCAAATGCATGCAGTGGGTTCCGTCGCCCAATGACCGCGACCAGTGTAAATGGGGCTGGCTTTTCCGAGAAATAGCCGACGCGGGAAAAAACATATGGTTTTGCGGCGGGCTTGACAATCTGGATTTGCTTATTGACCAGATTGGCACAACAAAGGGACTTTATCTGACCGCCTCTTATCACATCTCGGAATATGATAACGTAATGAGGCGTATCGAAAAATATATATAAGTTTTAGACACGAAAAGAGAAGACTGCGTCGAAGCGTCTTCTCTTTAAATTTGTCAATTAATATATGTCTATATTTTGAGCAGCGTTTCCAGCGTTGCGGCGTCCATGGTGTAGATCAGCGGCGAATCGTTGTACATAACATAACGGAGTGTATCGTCATTTTCGACCCGGGAACCGACCCGGAATGTCATATCGTAATCGACGGGTATGCCGGCCGTTGAGGTTATCGACCCGTCTTCGGTTGCAATAACCTGGACAAGGGTATAATGTACGGTCATGGCCGGAGCGGAATCGCTGAGTCCGAAGCTTTCAAGGGTTTGGGCATCCGGTTTATACGCGACACAATCGTCAAAGTACAGTGCGGTCAGCTTCTCAAGCATATCGCTGTCGGTTACGTTAAAGCTTGTCACCGGGTTAACCACATCATAACTGCTGATCGCGTCAACCGTCAGGGTCGGCAGCGTATCAAAGACCGCCAGTTCAAGCAGCGTATAGTCAAAATAGACCGACAGACCGGACGCTATCATATAGACGCTGTCGTCCCCTTCTATGGAAAAGTAATAATTGTTGTTAAAAGAATTATAATTTCCTATATGGTAGGTTATATTCGTACCGCCGGCATATGAAACAACAATGGTGTATGCCGGATTCGCGAGCCCGCTGTCGCTCTCCGATATCTCCCCTGCGGCGAAGCTTCTCGACATGGGAATTGATGATATCGCGCCGCTCATGCCGGAAACCTTCTCCTGGTCCAGCGGAAAGCCGCGGTCATCCTCAAGATACCATATGTTGTCATATACAAAGGAGAGGGTCAGGTTTTCCTTTGTATAGGCCAGCGCGGTTATATCGGCGGGTTTGAAATCCGCCAGCATTACGGTGGTCTCTTCTGTTACGGCATCCGGCTGTCTCATTTTAGGCGCGGCAACGGCGTATATGACGATAAGCAGCGCGGTCAGGGCAATAATAAAGAACAGAATTGCCGGGCGGTTCTTTTTCATCAGCGTTTTCTCCTTCTGAGCCACAGGCTCAGGCCGAGTATTATAATCCCCGCGGGCAATATAACCGTGATAATTGCGCCCCAGGCATTAGACGAAAATTCATCGATAACAAGCGCCGCTACCTGCATACTTTTGGCTGCTATTGAAACGGAAGCTTCCTTTTCGCTCAGATAGGTCAGCGCGGACAGCAAAAAGGTTGAATTTCCTCCCGAGACAGAAAGGTCTATCTGATCATCGGCGATATAAGGGCTGGACAGCCATATTATCTTTGCGCCGGTTGCATTGTCTTTTATAAGGACACCCAAATCAAAGGGTCCCGCGGTGTCCCCTTCGGCTTTTTCAAGGGATTCTATATTAAACGCATCCGCTTTGACATAGGCGGCTGCCGATGTTGTGAGCAGTGAGGTAACCGTTATATTATCGGGCAGCGTTTCGGATTTTTGGATACT
>JAQVWU010000140.1 GCA_028709565.1 Eubacteriales bacterium | reverse complement strand
TTGTTTATTATCTGCAAATATATATTTTCCCCTACATATTCGTTGTCAACCGGGCTGTCGCAATAAGGCTGCACATATCCGCTGCCATATTTGTTTATTTCCGGTTCGCTGTCCGTACTCAGAAAGTCATAGAAGTTTTCTTCGCAATTGTACAGCGAGTCCCACATGTTAAGAAACATTACGGTAAAACTCCGCACCGCGTCACCCCGAAGCATAACGGCGGAGTCTTTCCAGTGACCAAACCGTTTCTTGGCGTTTATATATTCATCCGCCAGATTAATTCCGCCGGTAAAAGCGACCTTTCCGTCAATAACTGCGATTTTCCGGTGGTCGCGGTTGTTTTGCAGCGTGGTCCAAAACGGACGGAAGGGATTGAAGGCTATGCTCCTGATACCCATCTTGGCAAGTGTTTTAAAATATTTATCGGGCAAAGAAAACATACATCCCATGTCATCATATATAACGCGTACATCAACCCCCTTGTTAACTTTATCTTTTAATATTCCGAGGATTGTATCCCACATTATGCCTTTGGCAATAATAAAATATTCAAGAAAGATATAATGTTCCGCCCTTTTTAACTCCTCTGTAAGGCGTATAAAATATTGCTCTCCTGAAGGAATATATTCTGCGTATGTGTTTTGGTAAACAGGGTAACCGATTGTGTCGATCAGATACTGCGACTGCACCGCAATATCAACGTCATCAGCGCGCAGCTTTTCAAAAACATCGCCGTCCTGTTTTAAAACGGTAAACGCCTGAGCGTCATATTTTGAAAATCTACGCTGAAACCTTTCAACCGATGACTGGAGCCGAAACATAAGATAAAGGGTGCCGCCGAACAGGGGTACAATCATAATCATCACAATCCAGATTATCTTATACTCCGATTTATCTTTTCGGCTCATAATATAGAATACGGCAATTATACTTATAGTATTTAGAGTTATCGATGCAGTATGAAATCTGGTTCTTGATTGTATCAATAAGAAAACTATCAGATAAACCTGCAGTAATAACAATATTATTACAAAAGTGCGCCTGCCGAATAAAAGTTTTATGACTTTTTTCATAGTCGTATCAAACGTTTCAGGATTTATCCGTACCGTTAACAATATTGGATATAATGTTGCTGTCAAAATCAAGCATTGCCGACAAAATGTAATTGCTTACATATCTGCCTTTGGTTGTAAAAGAATAAGTTGATTTGTCTTTTTTCATAAAATCGTTTTCAACGTAAATTTTTAAATATTTGCCGTAAATGCGTTCAAAATTTAAATTAAACAACTCGCGAAAACGTTCGGTGTCAAGACCTTGGTTTAAACGCAGCTGAAGCATTATATATTCGCCAACGCGTTCTTTTGGGGTTATATTATAACATTCGTCAAGAATATCATATTCAGTATCTATTTTTTCCATCGCTTCCATATACAAATCCATATCGCGGCGGAAAGAAAAGCGACAATCATTCAGGTATGAATGCGCTGCAGGGCCAAGACCCAAATATTCCTTACAATTCCAATATTTCAGATTATGCCGGCACTCAAAACCCGGACGCGCGAAATTGCTGATTTCGTATTGAACATAATCCTGCTGTGTAAGGGTATTTACCGCCATCTCATACATGGCGTATTCTTCATCCTCATCGGGCAAAACCAATGTTTCGATTTTTTCGGCAAACGGCGTATTGTCTTCAATCTTTAACCCGTATACGGAAACGTGTTCAGGCTGCAAATCGCATACGGCGTCAAGGCTCATTTTAAAGCTTGCCGTTGTCTGTTCGGGTATTCCATACATCAAATCTATATTAATATTGTCGAATTTTGCCTTCCTCGCCGCTCTAAAGCTTTCTTCGAATTCATCAAATGTGTGTATACGGGTTAGCGCCTTCAGTTCATTGTCACAGCTGGACTGCATCCCTATACTTAACCGGTTGATACCCTCGGAGCGATATCTTTTCAGTATACCCGTATCAATTGTAGCCGGATTTGCCTCCAGTGTAATTTCGGCGTCTTTGGTTATATTGAAATTATTAAATATACCGTCCAATAAAGTAATCATCAATTTTTTTGAAAGCACCGTCGGCGTACCGCCGCCTATAAAAACCGAATCAATGTCATAATTGTCCAGCGTCTCCGAATAATCCTCCATATGAAGAATTAAGGAATCAATATAACGCTGATGCTTTTTTGGTTCGGTGATCGAGTAAAAATCACAATACGCGCATTTTGAGCTGCAAAACGGTATATGAATATATAAACCTAATTTATTTTCCATATTAATAACACCTAAATATTTCTACGTAATCGGATTTATTCGTCAAATTTCAGGACAGACATAAACGCTTCGGGGGAGATTTCTACCGAACCGAGTTGGCGCATACGTTTTTTACCTTCTTTTTGCTTTTCCAGCAACTTCTTTTTCCGTGTTATGTCACCGCCGTAACATTTTGCAAGCACATCCTTGCGCAGGGCTTTTACAGTTTCTCTTGCGATGATTTTACCTCCGATTGCCGCCTGCACGGGAATCTCGAACAGCTGTCGTGAAATATTATCCTTCAATTTTTCGGCTATCCTGCGCCCGCGCGCATAAGCTTTCTCTTCATGGACTATAAAAGACAGCGCGTCAACCAGTTCGCCGTTGAGCAGTATGTCAAGTTTAACAAGCTTGCTTCTTTTGTAACCGTCGAGTTCATAATCCAACGATGCGTAACCCTTGCTCCGGCTTTTCAGGGCGTCAAAAAAATCATATATAATTTCGTTTAAAGGCAGTTCGTAATGCAATTCGGCGCGGGTTTGATCGATATATTTCATATCGATAAAAATACCCCGTCTGTCCTGGCACAACTCCATGATACCGCCTACATATTCGACCGGTGTAATGACGGAAGCTTTAACTATCGGTTCATCAGCTTCCGCAATTTCATCGGGGGGCGGATAATTGGTGGGATTATCGATATATATGACATTGCCGTCGGTTTTTTTTATTTTATAAACAACGCTGGGCGCGGTGGTTATAAGGTCCAGATTAAATTCACGCTCAAGCCGCTGTTCTATTATTTCCATATGCAAAAGACCTAAAAAACCGCATCGAAATCCGAAACCGAGGGCTGCCGAGGTCTCCGGTTCAAAAGACAGGGAAGCGTCATTGAGCTGCAATTTTTCGAGCGCGTCGCGAAGATCACCGTATCGCGAACCGTCCGCAGGATAAATTCCGGCAAAAACCATCGGCAGTGCCTTTTTAAATCCCGGCAACGGGGTTGCGGTGCCGTTTTGAGCGTTTGTGATGGTGTCGCCGACACGGGTTTCCGATACATCCTTAATACTGGCTGTTATATAACCCACGTCTCCGGCGTATAATTTTTCACGTTTGGTCAGTCCGAAGGGGGACATGATTCCGACATCAATAACCTGAAACTCAGAGCCGATATTCATCAGCCGTATAAAATCACCCGGACCGACCATACCGTCAAATACTCTGACGTAAACGACAACCCCCATATACGAATCATAATATGAATCAAAAATCAAACATTTTAACGGGCTGCTTTCATCTCCGGAAGGGGGAGGGATTGCTGTAATGATTTTTTCAATAACCTGATCGATATTTGTGCCCTGTTTGGCCGATATAGCCGGGCAGTCATCTGCAGGAATCGCTAAAGTATCTTCTATCTCAGCGCGGACGCGTTCAACATCGGCAGCCGGTAAATCGATTTTATTTATTATCGGAACGATTTCAAGTCCCGCATCGGAAGCGAGATAAGCATTGGCAAGAGACTGGGCTTCTATACCCTGTGTACTGTCGACGACAAGCAGAGCGCCTTCACAGGCATTGAGGGAACGCGAAACTTCATAACCGAAATCCACATGACCGGGCGTGTCTATTAGATTCAGGGAATAAATCTCTCCGTCAGGCGCGTTATACTGTAAATTGACCGCGTGGGCTTTGATGGTAATACCACGCTCACGTTCCAGATCCATATTGTCAAGAAGTTGTTCTTCCATATCCCGGCTTTGAACAGACCGGGTGTATTCGAGTATTCTGTCGGCAAGCGTAGATTTGCCGTGATCTATATGAGCGATAATTGAAAAGTTGCGTATATTTTTAAAACGGGATGACATTAAACCATTCCTTTTGCTTTTTTGATTTTCGTAATGCGTGTGTTAAAATAATTTTATTTTTATTATATTATATAATACTAAATAAATCAACATATTTTTGTAAAGTTACGGTTCAAAAGACAAACCCTGCGAATTAAATATTTAAATAATCTTTACTTTACTTTTTTTGTGGCATATGATAGAATGATAATGTATAAATATTTATTGTCTCTTATATGCGAATGTAAAGCTTAGGAAAGGTACGGTTATACAATGAAATATTATCAGACAACAGAGGAGCTTAAAAAAGAGATAAATTTACCGGTAAGCGGTAAAATTATACGCGATTATTATATGGGTATAGGATATAAAGAGCAATTGGACGCGCCGGTGCCGGTCGCACGCGCCAACGCCTTCAGGACATTGCTGACACGCACAAAAAAACATGTTTATGATAACGATATTATTGTCGGTTCTATGCGGGGATTATTCGAAGAAGGCATCGATGAAGCCGATTACGCGGCATATGGCGCCTATACCGCCCGTTTCGGACGTCGCGGATGGCTCCAGGGCTGCGACCATTATGCGTCGGCATATGACAGGCTTATTTCGATGGGAGTCAGAGGTATTCGTGATGAAATTGCCCAATCAACAAAACGTTATGAATTTGACAGAGGCAAAGTTGAATTTTTAAAAGCCTGCGATATATCCATACTCGGTTTTTCCGAAATGATACAGGGATATGCCAAAGCCGCACGGGATCCCGAAATCAGACAGGTCTGTCTTAATATAGCTGAAAAACCGGCGTCTTCTTTCCGGGAGGCATTACAGCTTGTCTGGTTTGGTCATCTTGCGTATCTGTACCAGGGTCTTTATGCCATGGCTTTGGGACGTATCGATCAGTATCTTTATCCGTATTATAAAAATGATACGGAAAAAGGAATTCTGACACAGGAAGAAGCTCAGCTTATGCTGGAGAATGTCTTTATGAAAATCGGCGAATACCGGACCTGTTACGGCGGCGATGACGTATGCAATATATGCATTGCCGGCATTACACCCGAAGGGGACAATGCCGTAAACGACCTGACCTACGCGGTTCTCAGAGCCGTAGGGAAATGCAATATACCCGGTCCGAACCTGTCCGCGCGAATAAATCCGAAAACACCCGATAAATTTCTTGAGGAAGCGCTTGGCGTAATAGGAACCGGACTGGGTTATCCGGCGTTGATGAATGATACGCCCAATATAAAAGCGTTGATGCGTATGGGTTATGAGGAAAGAGACGCCAACAATTATTGCATGGTCGGCTGTATCGAAAATTTTCTGCCCGGTATGCAGCCCCCTTGGTCTGACGGCCGCTTTGACTCGGTTAAGTTTCTTGAGTATACCCTGAACAGCGGTTATGATATGCAGACCGGCAAACGCGCGGGTATTGATACGGGCAATCCGTGCGACTGGGAGAGCATGGATGAATTTATGGCTGCATACGAATCGCAGCTCGCGGATGCCGCGTCCGAATATGCCTGTTCGATAAGACTCGAACACGGACGTTATAATAATAAATTTTTTGTTAATCCCTTCATGTCATGCCTGACCTATTGCTGTGTTGAACGCGGTCTTGACATAGCAAATGGCGGAACCATATATCCTTCCGCCCACGGAGCCTGTGGAATGGGAATCGGAACGGTGACCGATTCGCTGGCTGCCATCGAAAAATTGATCTATAAAGATAAAACGCTGACTATGGAAACACTGCTTCAAGCGTTAAAAGCTAACTTCGAAGGTTATGAAGGCATACGCCAACAACTGCTCGACGTGCCTAAATACGGAAATGACTGTGACGAAACCGATAAATGGGCTGTATGGTATGTTGACTATCTGGCTGAACTGTTTGACGGTCAAAGATTGCATGACGGAGGCCGCTTTTACACGGCTATAGCTTCCAATACTAGCAATATCCCCGCCGGGGCGCAATGCGCCGCAACACCTGACGGCAGGATGGCGCGTGAACCTCAGAGTGACGCCGCATCACCTACATACGGAAGAGACCGACGCGGGCCGACCTGCACGGTAAAATCGGTTTCCAAACCCGATTATACGCGTGTGGCTTGCGGAACGGTTGTAAATCAAAAGTTTTCACCGGATATATTCCGCGGTGAAAACAACATAAAAAGACTGGCCGCGTTAATCCGTGTGTATTTCAAACGGGGCGGACAGGAAATGCAGATAAATTCGGTGTCGCGTGATATCCTTATGGACGCCATGGAGCATCCGGAGAACTATGCCAATCTGGTGGTTCGGGTATCGGGTTTCAGCGCGTATTATGTTAATCTTGACAGATCTGTCCAGATTGACATTTTGAACAGAACGGAGCATGCCTGATGTTGCTCGATGTCTTCAACATACAACATTTTTCAACGGGGGACGGTCCCGGAATCCGCTCAACGATATTTTTTGGCGGTTGCAATCTGTGCTGCCCGTGGTGTCATAATCCCGAATCTTTTATAACCGGTTCAAATATGCGCCATATCGATGAGATTGTCGATGATGTCATGAGCGATAAAGAATTCTATGCGGAATCGGGCGGAGGAGTAACACTGTCCGGCGGAGAGCCCCTGATACCGGGGAACGGATGTCTCGAGTTGTTGCGGCGTCTTAAGGAAAAAGAGCTGCATATTATTATCGATACAGCCTTATCGGCCGATAATATTGATTTACCGGCTGTTGCGTCATATACCGATATGTTTTTTGTTGATATCAAGACGGCGGACAGCGGGTTGTTTTCCTCGGTCTGCGGCGGTGACATGGATCTGCTCTGCCGGAATATCGATAAACTGACCGGGTCGGGCGCTGATATTGTATTCAGAATTCCGCTGATACCGGGATTCAATATGGACGATATATCGGTTGACAAAATGATTGCTTTTACAAAGGGATACAGCCTGCCTGTAACCCTGTTGCCCTTTCACCGTTTAGGCTCGGCTAAGTATAAAGAACTCGGTTTGACATATAAATATGCCGATATTGAACCACCGTCCGACAGGGAAGCAGATGCAATAAGAATGAAGTTTAATAACGAAGGAATAATGGAGGCAAATGTATGAATTACGTTAACAAAACGGGAAAAGCCGCGATTTATGA
>JAQVWU010000139.1 GCA_028709565.1 Eubacteriales bacterium | reverse complement strand
GAACCGCTGTTTACTCCGACGCGTATCGGTATGCCCCGGCGGCGGCAGGCGTCAACCACCGCCTTTATCCTGTCCGCGGAGCCGATATTGCCGGGGTTTATACGGATTTTATCTATACCGGCCGCGGCGCACTCGAGGGCAATTCTGTAATCGAAATGGATGTCCGCAACCAGCGGAGCCCCCACACCCTTCTCTTTTAAACGGTAAATTGTGGAGACCGCTTTTATATCGGGGACGGCGAGCCGCACAATATCGCAGCCCGCCGTTTCCAGCACGCGCACCTGCGCGTAGGTCGCATCAAAATCGTGGGTATCGGTGTTGGTCATCGACTGCACCGTTACCGGCGCGTCCCCTCCGATGAACAGATTGCCTACGGCAATGCGGCGCGTTTTGCGCCTGATTTTATTATAATCCATAACTCATTCCTATCCCGTATCCGTTTGGCGATTTTTATTTAGTGTTATTTAATTTGAAATCAGTTTCAGCAGGTCTTTATATGTCACAAAAATCATAAACAACAATAAAATCACAATGCCCGCAAAATGCACATAACCTTCGTATTCGCGTTTTATCGGTTTGCCTCTTATCAGTTCCACCAGCAGGAACGCTATGCGCCCGCCGTCAAGGGCAGGCAGCGGCAGCAGGTTGAAGACAGCCAGATTCATCGCAATCAGCGTACAGAGATACAATAACGAAGAGGTTCCTACGGTAGCCGCTTCGCCTATCGCCTGTGTTACTCCTACCGGTCCGGAAACCTGTTCGATGCCGTACCGTCCGGAAATCAGGTCAAAGAGCGACTGCCATATCATCTTGATTGAAGAGAGCGACTGGTAAAAGGTGTGTTTGAGCACCGTCCCGAAGGTTTTCGGCTCAGCGTTGACAAGAAAATCGATGCTGCCGAAAACTATTCCGCCCTCGGTCGCCGTGTCGAATTCGACCTCGGGCAGTATAACCTTTTTGCCTTCGCGTTCCACCGTCACATCGAGGGGTTCAATGCCGTTGCGCATCACCTCATACACAAGCTCCACCGCCGTATGAACCCGGGTGTCACCTATCTTCAATATCGTATCACCGGTTTTGAGTCCGGACAGTTCAGCCGGTGAATTTCCGTCATCCCGCAATCGCGCAACCGTGGTTCCGCCCAGAGAAACCGATGTCAAGACCATAATAAACATCAGCAATATACCGAGCAGCAGATTCATCACCGATCCCGCCGATGTAATGATAAGCCGCTGCCATACCGGTTTTCTGTTCAGTGAACCGGGCACGTCAGCTTCTTCATCTTCGCCTACCATGCTGACAAAACCGCCTATAGGCAGCGCGCGGATGGTATATTTAATTCCGGTTTTTTTTGAGGTCCATTTCAGAATCTTCGGTCCCATACCGATGGCAAACTCATATATGGATACACCGAACAGGCGGGCGCAGATATAATGTCCGAATTCATGAATAAATATTAAAACGCCGAATATCATTACAGCCATTAAAATTGTTATGGTATCCGCCTCCATTTAAGCGATTATTTATAAGCGTTTATATGCGGTTTGGTCTGATGTTGAGGGCGGCATAAACCGCTTCGCGCGCCGCCGCGTCAGCCTTTTCTATATCGTCGATTCCGGGACTGTCCACTCGGACGGCGGAGCGCGTGACGCTGTCTACCACGTCAAAAATATCACAAAAACCTATTTTCTCTTCAAGAAATAAACCGACCGCGGCTTCATTCGCCGCATTCATCACCGCCGGTACGGTGCCGCCGCGTTCCAAAGCGTAATAGGCGAGGGGCAGCAGGATAAATGTGTCGGTATCCGGCTCAAAAAACGTGAGTTTGCCTGTCTTTATCAGATTAAGCGATTCGACTCCGGTCGGGAGTCTTTGCGGCTGTGAAAGGGCGTATGAGATACACATGCGCATATCAGGCACGCTAAGCTGCGCTATTATCGCTTTATCAATATATTCAACCATGGAATGAATTATACTTTCCCGGTGTATCACTACATCGATTTTTGACGCGGGCATATCAAACAGTTTCGCCGCTTCAATTACCTCAAGCCCTTTATTCATCAGCGTAGCGCTGTCAATGGTTATTTTGGCTCCCATAGACCAGGTAGGGTGCCGCAGCGCGTCTTTGGGTTTAATAACGGCAAGCTGTTCGCGGTTCATTCCAAAAAAAGGTCCGCCCGAAGCGGTCAATATCAGCCTTTCGGCTCTGTTGCCCCCCAGGCATTGCATAATGGCGCAATGTTCGCTGTCCACCGGTATTATTTCGGTTTGACGGCGCCTTGCGGCATCCAGCACAAGATCACCCGCCGCAACCAATGTTTCCTTGTTCGCGAGTGCTACATTCTTATGCGCGTTTATCGCCGCCAGTGTGGGCCGCAGTCCCTTCATACCGATAATTGCGTTCACCACCGTGTCGGCGCAGGTCCCGGCGGCAGCTTCGGAGGCGCTGTCCGGTCCGGCAATTATCTTAACGGGGGTATCGGATACCGCGGTCTTCAGACGTTTTGCCGCTTCCTCGTCGGCAACGGCACACAGCGCAGGGCGGAAGCATCGTATCTGTTCTTCCAGTACGGCTGTATTTGTAGAGGCGGCAAGCGCGTCGACTTTAATTCCGAGACGACACGCGACGTCCAGTGTCTGCGTGCCGACCGAACCGGTTGACCCCAGCACGGCAATACATTTTTGACCGTTCAGCTTAACCCCTCCTGTCGCTTAATAATATTAAAAACTGTATTAAAAAAAGATTTCGAACGCGGGTATCATAAAACACAGAAAATACAGAAACGGCGCGGTTGCGATAATACTGTCAAATCGGTCCAGCACACCGCCGTGACCGGGGAAAACCGTCCCGTAATCCTTTTTACTATAATGGCGTTTTATGTGGGAGGCTATAAGGTCGCCCATTTCACTCAGAATACTTATAATAAAACCGCCGGTTAACAGCGCGATATAATTTGTTCCGACCGAAAAGAAACGGTTGATGATAAAACCGTAAATAATGGCTGAAACCGTTCCGAAAGCAATGCCGCCGACGGCGCCCTCCACCGTCTTTTTTGGACTGACATCAGGTATTAATTTACGCCTGCCGAATTTCGTTCCGATAAAATATGAACCGGCGTCACACATCCAGGGTACCAAAAACGCAATCAGATATATATACCTGCCGTAACTAAGATCGCGCAGCAATACGACCGAACAAAATCCGAAAATTATATAGATGGATGCTATAGTGGCTATAGCCGTATCGCTTAAGGGCACCGTACCTCGTGACAGGACCGAAATCGCCATCATATACACGATATATATAAAAAACAATAAAAAGATTAACACAAAATAACGATTTGTATCGCCGATCAGCCGGGTCATAATTACGGCGGCGGAAGAAACGGCCAGGGTCGGAAGGGTTATAAAAAGATTCTTGGATAAACCGACACAATCGAGAATTTCAAACAAAGCGAAACCCGACAGAACCCCTGATAAAACAAGCAGCAGATTGGTATCAGAAAAAATTAAAAAAGGTGCCAGTACACCCAGAGCCACAATCGCCGTTAATATTCTCTTTGTCATAATTTATTCCCTATCGAAACGATACACCAGCAATCACCGGATTGTCCGTTGTTTTCCCTTGTGTTTTTATATTTCTATATTTTTTCGGCTTGCGTTTGGATGTTATATCCCGCCGTAACGTCTTTTTCGCGCATAAAAATCCGCAACCGCTTTATCGATATCGCGGTCTGTTAAATCCGGCCACAATGTATCGGTAAAATACAGTTCCGAATATGCGGCCTGCCAAAGCAAAAAGTTTGACAGTCTGCGTTCGTTGGCTGTGCGTATTATAAGATCGGGCGGAGGGGTATGACTGGTATACAGATTTGCCGAAATATCATCTTCGGTTACCGATTTCGCGCCGGAAGCAATAAGAGAATTTACGGCGTGAACAATATCGTCCCGACCGCCGTAATTTATCGCCATATTAAGAATATAATCATTGTTATATTTTACGGTAACAGCTTCCAGTTTATTCATTTGTGTTTGTATTGTCCGGCTGAAGAAAGAGCGGTTACCGATAAAAATAAAACGTATACGGTTGATATCCGCGTCCCTTATCGCTTCTTCTATATACATAAGCAGCAGGGACATGATCGTATCGACTTCATTCTTCGGCCGCTTCCAGTTTTCAGTCGAAAAGGCGTATACGGTTATGATTTTTATGCCGATATCCTTACAATAGCCGGTAATCCGCCGAAAGGTTTCGGCCCCGGCTTTATGCCCGTATTCGCGCGGCATACCCTGCTTTTTAGCCCATCTGCCGTTGCCGTCCATAATAAACGCGACATGCCGCAAACGGTCGTCGGCGATAACCGTTTGCGGTTTTCTGCGTTTCGGTTTAAATCCGAACATAAGTATACCGCGTTCCGAAACCGATTATAATGCTCTTATGATTCATATCATATCATATTTCTCATGTCGTATTTCTCATGTCATACTTCATATCATTTTCATATCTTTTTTCAAATCTTTTCAAATCATATGGTAAGAATTTCCTTGTTTTTGGCTGCCGTTATCTTATCCAGTTCCTTGGTATATTTATCGGTAAGTTCCTGAATGGACTTTTCCGAGACTTTTTGTTCGTCTTCGGTCATTTCTTTGTTCTTCTTCATTTCTTTGCATTTGTCGTTGGCTTCGCGGCGGATATTTCTCAGCGCGACCTTTGCTTCCTCACCCATCTTATCTATCTGTTTTGTGAGGTCGCGGCGCCGTTCTTCGGTAAGCTGAGGAAATATCAGACGCAGCATCTTTCCGTCATTCTGAGGAGGCATACCCAGATCCGAGGCGTTTATCGCCTTTTCAATGGCTCTGAGGTCCGAAGCCTTAAAGGGTTGAATGGCTATTGTGCGCGCATCGGAAACCCTGATTGTGGCTATTTGATTTATAGCGGTAGGCGCACCATAATAATCCACCGATATTTTATCGAGCACGGCGGGATTGGCGCGGCCGGCGCGTATAGCGGACAGTTCATTCTCATAAACCGTCAAAGACTTTTTCATCTTGTTTTCGTATTCTTTCGTAACGAGCTTCATGAGTTTCTCCCCCTTGTAAAAAAATAATATATGTGATGTGTGATTATACTGCCGGACTTACAGAAGTTTCATCTGTTGTTCTGCTGCCGGTTTTACCATCGTACCGATTTTTTCGCCTTTTACGGCTCTGATTATGTTCCTTGGGTCATCGAGACCGAATATAAGCAGCGGTATGTTGTTGTCTTTGCTGAAGGAAGCGGCGGTTGAATCGATAACGGTAAGTCCGTGATTCAGGATATACATATAGTCGACTTCGTCGAATTTTTTTGCGTCCGCGAATTTTCTTGGGTCGCAGTCGTAAATGCCGTCGACATTCTTCGCCAGCATAACGATATCGGCGTTTATTTCAGCAGCCCGCATAACGGCAGCCGTGTCGGTGGAAAAGAACGGATTACCTATACCGCAGCCGAATATGACTATCCGGCCGACCTCCAGGTGGTGGACGGCGCGGTTTCTGATATACGGTTCGGCAAATTCCTTCATTTCAATGGCGGTCATCACTCGAACTTCAAGCCCAAGCTGTCCGAACGCGTCCTGAAGTGCCAGCGCGTTTATAACGGTTGCCAGCATACCCATATGGTCGGCGCGGGTGCGGTCCATCTTTTCTCCCTGACGTCCTCTCCATATGTTGCCGGCTCCTACAACAACCGACATCTCCACGCCCATATTGTAGCATTCTTTTATGCTTTCGCAGATGTCGCTGACGACATCGTAGTTCAAAATGTTCCTGTCCTTGCCGGCAAGCGCCTCACCCGACAGTTTTAGCAGTACGCGTTTATATTTCGGTTTACAGTAATCAACCATAATGCCCCTCGGTTTCATTCATTAAGTCTATCATTTATATTTTACTTTAAATTAACCATTTTGTAAATATATATATTCAATATTTTTCCGGGTCTGCATTTCAAAAAAACAGCCTGCCGCATTAAATGCGAGGCAGGCTATTTATAATTATACTATTTTATCATGCAGGCAATTTCTTCGGCAAAATTATCTTCTCTCTTCTGAAGTCCTTCGCCTTTATCATAACGGTAAAAACTGTCAACTTTGATAGAGCCGCCGAGTTCTTTCGCGACCGATTCGGTATATTTGGCGACAGTCATACTCTCGTCTTTTACATAATGCTGTTCGGTGAGGCAGTTGTTCTCAAAGAATTTTCCGATTCTGCCGGTAACCATCTTTTCTATAATGGCATCGGGTTTTTTGGCGTTGGTTTCATCATTTTTTATCTGTGTGAGAAGGATTTCCTTTTCCTCGTCAATAACGCTTTGAGGAACGTCCGATCTGTTTACATACAGACACGGCAGAGCGGCAACCTGCAGCGCGATATTTTTGGCATATTCGGCAAAGCCTTCGGTTGAGGCTGTGTTCTCGTCAGTATCGAATTTTACGATAACACCGGTCTGGCCTTTTCCGTGGATATAGGTGCTGGTATAACCGTCCACAATCAGGAAACGGCGGATGTTAAGATTTTCGCCGATGGTGAAGATTTTATCTTTGAGCGCCGCTTCAACCGTGTGATCGCCTTCAGCGAATTTCGCGGCGTTCAGCTCGGATATATCGGCTGGTCTGACGCTGATAACGGTTTTCAGAAGGTCCGAAACAAAGCTTTGGAAATCGGCGTTTTTGGCGACAAAGTCGGTTTCGGAATTGACTTCTATCATAGCGGCCGTATTGCCTGTCTTCATAATGTCGACCAGCCCCTCGGCTGCGATTCTGTCCGCCTTTTTGGCGGCAACGGCGAGACCTCTCTCCCGCAGGAATTTAACGGCGGCGTCGAAATCTCCGCCGGTTTCTTTTAATGCCTTTTTGCAGTCCATCATTCCGCAGCCTGTTTTCGCGCGGAGTTCCGCAACCGCCTTTGCTGTAATCTCAGCCATTTCTATATTTCCTCCGATTCATATATTATTATCCGCCCGGCTCTGATCTTTTATCAGTGGGTTTTTTCTTCTGCGTCTTCTTCTTCTTCAGCTTTTGTAATCTCGGTTATGGCTTCCTGAAGCTGTTCACCCTGTCTGCCTTCGATGACAGCGTCGGCGATTAGCGATGTAAGCAGCCTGATTGCGCGGATAGCGTCATCGTTGCCGGGGATTATATAATCGGCGTCGTCCGGGTCACAGTTTGTGTCAACTATAGCTATAACGGGTATACCCAGTTTTTTGGCTTCCGCAACCGCGTTGCGTTCCTTACGGG
>JAQVWU010000138.1 GCA_028709565.1 Eubacteriales bacterium | reverse complement strand
CGGAGGAAACCTTAAAAAAATCGTATGCGGAGGCGCGCCGATCCGCCCCGAAATAGGTAAGTTTTTTGATTCCGTAGGCATGAATCTGATAAACGGATACGGTATTACCGAGTGTTCTCCCCTTGTTTCTGTAAATCGTGATTATTTTAACGATTTTAACACCACGGGCGTAAAACTGCCCTGTATTGAAATAAAAATCGATTTGTCCGACGATGAGGACAATGTCAACGAAGGTTTCGGTGAAATCTGTGTTAAAGGCGATACGGTAATGCTCGGTTATTATAAGAATCCCGAGGAAACCGCCCGTGTAATTAAAGACGGCTGGTTCCACACGGGCGATTACGGTATCCTTAATGAAATAGATCAGCTGCTGATTACAGGCAGAAAAAAGAATCTTATCATCCTCAACAACGGAAAGAACATATACCCCGAAGAAATCGAAAACTATATAATGTCCATACCCTATGTAACCGAGGTTGTGGTCTATGCGTTAAAGGATAAAGCCGGAAACGAAAACGCCCTTTGCGCGGAAGCTTTTTTAAACGAGGAAAAACTTACCGAAATGAAGGTCACAAATCCCCTGGAAAAGCTCAAACAGGACATCGGTGCCGCCTGCCGTTCTCTTCCGTCCTACAAGCAAATCCAAAAAATCGTCCTGCGCTCCATCGAATTTGACAAGACTACCTCAAAAAAGATTAAGCGTTCGAGTGTGAGCGGATAATTATAATACATATCAGCAATAAGCTGTCCGAAACGGAACGGACAGCTTATTAATTTCTTTATTATATAGCAGCTCTTTTCCCCGCCGCGACTTCGTCAAACTCTTCTTCAATATCGCGCCCGGGTTTTTCTGAAAGCAGGGACACGATAATAATGGCCAGACATGAAATAACAAAGGCGGGAAAGAGTTCATAGATGCCTAAAACGCCTCCCATCGGTCTTATCAACAACTTCCAGATGAAAACCATTCCTCCGCCGGAAATCATGCCCGCGATGGCGCCGGAACGGGTTGTACGCTTCCAGAACAGACTGAAGAGCATAAGCGGACCAAAAGTGGCGCCAAACCCCGCCCAGGCAAAAGAAACAAGCTTAAAAATAACGCTGTTTGAATCCAAAGCTATAACAGCCGCTATTGCAGTCAGGACGCATAATGTGATACGCGATATCATCATTATATGCTTCTCGGAGGCATCCTTTTTAAAAAAACTCTGATATATGTTTTTAGAAAAGGCAGAAGCCGCAATTAACAGATATGAGTCAGAGGAACTGATGGTCGCGGCAAGAATACCCGCCATGGCAAATCCTGCAAGCAACGCGGGCAAAAGGTCTGTAGACATGATTATAAAGACATTTTCGGCGCTGCTCGCGGTATTGAGTGCCGTGGGATACAGCACACGTCCTATAATACCCATAAATACCGCCGCAAGCAGGGAAATAACACACCATACGATTGCTATACGGCGGGATTTGGGGAGTTCGCGCTCATCACGGATCGCCATAAAACGCAGCAATACCTGAGGCATCCCGAAATAACCCAACCCCCAGGACATTGTCGAGATTATGGTAATCAACCCGTATTTTCCGGATTCTCCGAAGAGCGGCATACCTTCCGAAGTTTGCTGAACACCGTCAACCACAACCGGGTTGGCTATACCGAACAACTCAAAAAAGCCCGGAAATTGTCTGGCGTTTTCTATAACATTGCTCAGCCCGCCGGCTGCATTGACACCGAGGACAAAGATAAGTACCAGAGCGCTTACCATAACGATAGCCTGCATAAAATCTGACGCGCTTTCGGCTAAAAATCCGCCGATTAAGGTGTATAGTAAAACAAACACCGCGCCAACCAGCATCATCGCGATATAAGGCGCCCCAAAAAGGGATGAGAACAACTTTCCGCATGTAACGAGACAACTAGCCGCGTATACGGCGAAAAAGATCAAGATAAATACAGCGGAAACGGTTAGAATAACCTTTTTCTTTTCTTTATAACGATTACTGAAAAAATCGGGCAGTGTTATTGCGTTTCCGCTTTTAACACTATAACGTCTCAGCCTTTTCGCCACAATCAACCAGTTAACATATGTTCCGATTGCAAGGCCTATTGCCGTCCAGAACGCGTCGGACAATCCTGTCCAGTATGCGACACCGGGCAGCCCCATGAGCAGCCATCCGCTCATATCCGATGCTTCGGCACTCATCGCGGTAACCCATGGTCCGAGTGTACGACCGCCTAAAAAATAGTTTTCGGAATTCTGATTCGCTCTTTTTGCGTAGGCAATGCCGATAAAAATGACAATAGCCATATAAAGAGACATGGCAATCAAGATCTGCAGTGTTTTCGAGTCCATTGTTTTCCTCCGAAGATTTAATATTAACAATGCATGTTTTCAGTATTATAATCAATTGCAAGATTTTTTGCAAGACCTTTTATACGAAACCATAGAAATAGTTGAAATATTTCATAAATCTCTGTCAGTCTTTAAAATACTGATAATAAAAGCATTTTATCATGCCGTTATATAATTTGCGGATATTATTAGCCCTTCTGCCGTATAATCGCTGAAAATTTTCCTCCGATGAAATGACATATATTTGCCATCTGTCCAGACCGGCAAACGCTTTTCCCATACTTACATATAACTCCGCCGC
This sequence comes from Eubacteriales bacterium, assembly GCA_028709565.1. GTDB lineage: Bacteria > Bacillota > Clostridia > Oscillospirales > CAG-272 > JAQVWU01. Next base: position 4,719 of record JAQVWU010000138.1, on the reverse strand, counting down.
TTTCTCTTTGTCAAGCAGCCGTTCACCGTACGGCGGATTACATACAATGGTTCCCCGCCTGTCTTTGCTTTCGATGTCCAGGGCATTCATACGGAAAAGTTTTACATATTTCTCCATACCTGCGCGTTTTATGTTCGCGGCAGCAGTTTCTACCATATTATGGTCAATGTCCGACGCGTAGGCTTCAAAATCCGAATCTGTTTTAACTGCCGCCCTTGCCTCTTCGCGCGCGTTTTCAAACGAATCAGCGGGAATATCATAAAAATCCTCCGAAACAAACGAGCGATTGATTCCCGGCGCGGTATTGGTCATTATCAGAGCGGCTTCAAGCGGAATTGTTCCCGAACCTGCGAACGGATCCCAGAGCAGTACATTTTCTCTGGGACGCGCGATTTTTACCATAGCCGCAGCCAAAGTCTCACGCAGCGGAGCCAACCCGGCTTCGGGGCGATAACCCCTCTTATGCAGAGGAGCGCCTGAGGTATCTATCATTAAGACGGTGCGGTTTTTTAAAATAAAAAACTCAATCTGGTACTTGGCTCCCTCTTCTTTGAACCAGTCGGCGGCATACTCAGATTTTAGACGCTCGACAACGGCTTTTTTTATAATACTCTGACAGTCGGGAATACTGTACAGGGCTGATTTAATTGCGTGTCCTTTTACGGGAAACATGTCGTCACAGCCGATCCATCTCTCCCAGGGCAGCGCTTTTGTCCCCTCAAACAAATCGTCAAAACTCAGCGCCTCAAATTCACCCATTTTTATATAGACGCGTTCCGCCGTCCGCAGCCAGATATTACAGCGCGCTATTGCGTGAATGTCACCCTCAAAAGTCACCCTGCCGTCGGCGGTTTCCAACCGCCGGTAGCCCAATGCGTCTATTTCCTCTCCTACATATCTCTCCAACCCGAACAGACATGTGGCAATATAAACGATATTCTCTTTCATAATCCGCTGTTCACTTTCATAACCGATTCCGTTTCATATAACATAGAGTAAAATCGAAAAGAAATGCAATATGCTGCCGGCAACCGTAAAAACATGAAACAGCGAATGCATATACCTGATTTTTTTTCCGAACAGATAAAACAACACCCCGACGGTATATACCACCCCTCCGGTAAGCAGCAAAACTATTCCGGCTGTTTCCATGACGCGCGTAAGGGGTACAAACGCCAAAACGATTACCCAACCCATGGCTATATAAGCCGTTAAAGAAAAAACACGGAATTTTTTAATATCAACAGCGTTCAAAATTATCCCGATCACCGCGGCGCTCCAGACAATACCGAAAAGTATCCAGCCCAGTGACAGCCCCCGGACCGACTCATTTCGCAGCGCCACCAGGGTATAGGGCGTATATGTTCCGGCAATCAACAGGTAAATACTGCAATGGTCGATAACACGGAATACCCGCTTTGCCATATTTATCTTTAACGCGTGATATATCGATGAAATTGTATAAAGAATCACCAGAGAAGAACCGTATATAGCGGAACTGACCGTCGCCCACACGTCTCCGTGCAGAACCGAAACCACAACACAGAGAACCAGAGCCGCAATCCCCAACAACGCTCCCACGCCGTGGGTTATTGAATTAATCAGTTCTTCAACAGGCGTATAATCCGGCAGTGAGATTCTGTGTTTTATTAATCGCTTGCTGCTTTCCGTATTTTGATTTTGCATATTTTTTAATTGCTTTTATCTGATTTTTTATAAACATATAAATATATAAATCGGATAAAAAATCTCCTATCAATCTTTTTTTTCAATCTTTTCAATCTTTCTATCTTTTCATTCAACGCATCTTTTGCTTTATATTATACAAGTATTGTTTTAACTATACTCGTCCAAACAATTAACTAACAATTAATACGACGTTAATATATCTTTTTCAGTAATTAAATAATATCATCACATTGCCATCACATAATATATGTAAAATATTATGATATCATAGCATTTAATTATATAAAATAATCATATTATAACAAATTAATCGGATTAAACGGAGGAGAAAATTTTGATTGAGGTCAAAAACCTGACAAAAAAATACGGTGACAATACCGCTGTCAGTAATCTGAACTTTATTGTCGAAAAAGGCAAAATTTATGGATTCCTCGGACCTAACGGTGCCGGTAAAAGCACTACCATGAATATCATCGCCGGCTGCCTTGCGGCAACCGAAGGGCAGGTTTTAATCGACGGACATGACATTTTCGAAGAGCCCAAGGCAGCAAAATCACACATAGGTTATCTGCCCGAACAGCCGCCCCTCTATCCCGATATGACTCCGTATGAATATCTGCGCTTTGTGGGCACGGCAAAGGGATTGAGAAAAGCTGACCTTGCCGAACAGATAGAGAAGGTTATCGATATCACTCAAATAGATGATGTCCGGAACAGGCTGATAAAAAACCTGTCAAAGGGCTATCGTCAGCGCGTCGGCATAGCTCAGGCAATGCTCGGTGACCCTGAAATCATTATCCTTGACGAACCCACCGTAGGACTGGACCCGAAACAGATTATTGAAATCAGAGCGCTGATTAAAACACTGGGGGAACAGCGTACCGTTATATTAAGCAGTCACATCCTCCCCGAGGTTTCCGCAATCTGTGATTATGTAATGATAATATCCAAAGGCTCTCTTGTTGCGAGCGACACTCTGGAGAATCTTTCAAACTACCTCACCGGAGATAAAATAATGGATTTATCGGTACGGGGTGAGGAGGGGAAAATACGAATGGCACTTAACGAAATCGAAGGCATTATAGAATACGAGATTACCCCCTCCAGGGATGACGACGGGATTTTCGATATAGTTATAAAGAGCGACCGCGATAGGGATATACGTGAATCGGTATTTTTCGCCTTCAGTGACCTTCGTTTCCCTGTTTTAAATATGGTTAACGAAATAATCACCCTTGAAGACGTGTTCCTCCGTCTTACCACCGACCCCGATGAGGTAAGGGAAGACGCGCTTCAACTCCGGGAAAATCTGATAGTCGAAGAGTTTGACGCGGACGATGATGAACCGGACTACGAAGACGACGAAGCATATGATGATGAAGATGAATATGATGATGATTATGAAGACGGCGGCGGAAAAGACGACAAAGACGACGGCGATTATAAACCGTTATTTAAATGATATTGAAATTATTAATTAAGGAGGACTGTGTAATATGCTCGCCGTTTACAAGAAGGAAATAAAGTCTTATTTTATGAATATGACAGGTTATGTGTTTGTGTCTTTTATATTGCTCATAGCAGGTATATTCTGTACAGCTATGAACTTAAAATCCGGATATCCGAATTTCGAATACGCGCTCAGTTCAATGGGTTTTACCTTTATTTTTGTCATACCCATACTTACAATGCGCGCCCTCGCGGAGGAGAAGCATCAGAAGACCGACCAGCTGCTCTTCTCACTGCCGATCAGCGTTCCCGATATAATACTCGGTAAATATTTCGCCATGCTGACCGTGCTTGCCATACCTATCGGTATTATATGTCTGTATCCGCTGATTCTGATGTTATACGGAACAGTGCATATAACTGCAACGTACAGTGCGATTTTTGGTTTTTTCCTGCTCGGTGCGGCCTTGATTGCCATAGGTATGTTTATGTCCGCTCTGACGGAAAGCCAGATTATCGCAGCGGTGCTGAGTTTCGGCGCGATTTTGCTTGCCTACCTCATGGGAGGGTTGTCAGCCATGGTTCCTGCCACGGCTCTCGCGTCATTTATCGCTTTTACCGTCTGTATCCTCGCCGGCGCTTATCTTATCCATTATATGACAAAAAATTCGACTGTCGCTTATATAGCGGCAATCGCGGGTGAAAGTATATTGTTTGTGCTATATTTTGTCAGACCTGCCCTGTTCACCGGCGCTTTCAATAAAGTCCTCGGCTGGCTTTCGCTGTATGACAGATTCAACAGTTTTATATACGGTATATTCGACATTACCGCAATCGTTTATTATTTATCTGTGATTTTCATATTTGTTTTCTTCAGCATTCAGTCTGTAGAAAAACAAAGATGGAGCTGACAGGAGGACGGGGATGAAAAAAAACAATATTATCGCTTCATTTAAAAGCAAATATTTCAGAATCGGCGGTTACAGCACCGTTGTTTCCGCCGCCGTGCTGATTATCATAATCGTAATCAACCTTTTTGTGGGGGCGATTCCGCCGTCATATACAAAGATTGACACCTCGAGCAACGAATTATATACAATCTCGGATGAAACCAAAAATTTTGTCTCGGTCATTTCCGAAGATGTAAATATATATTTTATCGCTGAAAGCGGCGCCGAAGATACCACCATCGATGAATTGCTGGGACGCTATGTTTCTCTTAATAACCGTATAACGGTACAGAAGGTCAGTCCCGCCACAAATCCCAATTTTACCGCAAAATACACCGATCAGCCCCTCTCTCCGAGCAGTCTTATATTCGAAAGCGCGCGCCGGAGTTATGTCGTTGACAATTCCGAAATTTACGTGACGGAATATTCCCAGGAAGAACTGATAAACTATTACACCACCGGCGCAATGCCCCGGGGAACCACCTCATTTGCCGGTGAAAGCAGCATAACAGGCGCCCTCGATTATGTTACAAGCGACAGCATTCCTACCGCCTATATGCTTGGCGGTCACGGCGAGTCGCCCTTCGGAGAAAAAATATCAGGCTATATTTCGGACGATAACATCATAGTC
>JAQVWU010000137.1 GCA_028709565.1 Eubacteriales bacterium | reverse complement strand
CGTATCTCCGTCGAAAACGGGAAATACAATCACTGCCATACACCACGGAATCAGTATCAGCCGCAATATCGTCAGCTTGTTGGGCAGGTTGAGCTTCATATATTCTTTTCCCTTCCGCTTCTTTTTTATTTATATAATTTTTATATAATCAGCGTATTATCGATTGGATATGCCGGCAGCCGCCTGCGCTGCCGCGCGGGCGGTGCAAAAAGCAATCTGGAGATTGTATCCGCCCGTATACGCGTCCACATCGATTACCTCTCCCGCAAAATACAATCCGCGCATCAGTTTTGATTCCATCGTCTTCGGGTTTATTTCATTGACCGCGACCCCGCCCGATGTGACAACCGCTTCCTCAATAGGGCGAAAAGCGCGGAATGTCAGTGTCAGCGAGCGCAGCAGGCTCAGCAGGGTTTGCCGCTGTACCCGGGTAATAAGATTTACCTTCCTGCGCCCGTCAATGCCGGACAGATTCACAATTACGGGTATAAGTTTTACGGGCAGCAGGTCACCCAGCGCGTTGGCAAAATCCCGGTTGGAATATTTAGCGAAATCGGACAGCAGACGCGCGTCCAGCGCGGCTTCGTCCAGCGCGGGCTTGAGATTGATAACTATTTTATACGGTTTACCGGGTTTGATATGCGCCGACATGGAAAGAATTATCGGTCCCGACAAGCCGAAGTGGGTAAACAGCAATTCCCCGAATTCCGAATATACCGTTTTTTTACTTTCCGTTTCGATAAGTTCAGCCGATACGTTGCGCAGGGACAGACCCTGCAGTTCGGCGCACCACCGCTCTTCGGTCTCTATCGGAACAAGCGACGGCCTGGGTTTGATTATTGTATGCCCGGCAGACCGGGCAAAACGATAACCGTCCCCGTCGGAACCGGTTTTCGGATAGGAGCACCCGCCGGTGCATATGATTATACGGTCAAAGGGATACGCGCCCTTTGAGGTTATTACGGCGCGGACCGCCCCGTCCGAAACGGCAATGCCGGTGACAGCCTCGTGAATTACACCGCATGAAGCGTAACGGCGCAGAGCCCCCGCAATATCGGACGCCCTGTCGGATTCGGGAAAAACCCTGTTCCCCCGTTCGGTTTTTAATCGCACACCCCGCTCCTCAAAGAAGCGCATGACCTCCGAGGGCGGAAAGGTATGTGCGGCGCTCATTAAAAACCGCGGATTTGTTGTCACATTGGCGATAAAATCGGCGGCGGAACAGTTGTTTGTGACATTGCACCGCCCTTTTCCGGTAATACCCACCTTGAGCGCGCAGCGGTTCATCTTCTCAAACAGCGTCACATCACACTTTAGTTCCCGCAGCCGTCCCGCAGCCATCAGTCCCGCAGCCCCGCCGCCCACGACGGCAATTTTATCCGCCATAATCATTTCTTTCGGGTTTTTTATAAATTTCAGTTCCGGTCATACATATCGTTTTCCTGCCATACGGCTTCAAGCCGGGCAAATATATCCTCGAGTTCATTCTTCTTTTTGCGGCTGATAGCGACAATCAGCGCGTTTATAATGGATAAAGGCGCGACAAGCGAGTCGACAAAGGACGCCATATCGCTCTTTGCCGTGAGCAAAACGGCAGCGTACCGGGCAATGGGTGAAACGTGACTGTCGGTCAGCGCGATTATCTGCGCTCCGCTGCGCCTAGCGTTTCCAACCGCGTCAATTATACGTTTTGAATAACGGGGAAAGCTTATGGCGATAACCACATCACCCTGAGCCGCATGTATGAGCTGTTCGGATATTTCGTTCGCACCGGAAACAACCGGGTGTACATTGGCAAACATGAGACTCAGACCTGAACTCAAAAAAGAAGCGAGGGGGGACGATGTCCGCGCACCCGCCACATAAACGGTACGGGCAGACAATATCATATCGACTGCACGGTCAAAATCGGTGCGGTTGATTTGATCAAGCGTTTCCTTTATTTTATCTATATCGGAATTCAGTATATTTTCAAGCACATCGGCGCTGCCTATACGGTCGTTTGTTATTTCTACTCTTTGGATTGCGGTAAGCCGCGTGCGTATAAGCTCCCGCAAATCCTGCCTCAATGACGGATAACCGTCGTAACCCATCTCAATCGCAAAACGAACCACGGTGGATTCCGACACGCCGACCTGATCCCCCAGCTTCGCGGCGGTCATATAAGCCGCCTTATTATAATGATTGCAGATGAAGTTTCCGATGGCGCGCTGGCTTTTTGACAGAAAGGGCATAGACGCTTTGATACGCTGTATAAGGTCTTCCGTCATGGCTTTCTTCCTTTTAACTATATATATTATTATCTATATTGTTCTGCCTATGTCCCGCCTGTAATGCATATCACGGAAACTTATACCTGAGACGGCCTTATATGCCAGTTCAACGGCGGCGTCAAGTGTCGCAGCTTCCGCGGTGACGCCCAGCACACGTCCCCCCGCGGTTATAACGGCGGAGTTATCGCCGAAAGACGTACCTGCATGATATACATAAACATTATCCATATTGCCTACACTTTCCAGACCGCTTATCTCATAACCCTTCCCGTATTTAAGCGGATATCCTCCCGACGCGATAACTACACAGGCGGCAGCGCCTTCCTTCCATTCTATATCAATTTCCGACAATCTGCCGTCAATCACCGCGTCTATTATATCGATAAGGTCTGTCTTAAGGCGGGGCAATACCACCTGCGCTTCAGGGTCACCGAAGCGCGCGTTGTATTCCACCACCCGCGGGCCCGTCTGTGTCAGCATCATCTGGAAATATATAACGCCCGAAAAAGGTCTTCCCTCCGCCGCCATGGCCTTTATCGTGGGTATATATATTTCCCTCATGCAGCGTTCGGCGATTTCCGGGGTATAATGCAGACTGGGTGAAAACGCGCCCATGCCCCCTGTATTGAGACCTTTGTCGCCGTCCTGCGCCCTTTTATGATCCTGAGAGGATACCATCGGGATGACGGTTTTTCCGTCGGTGAAGGCCAGAACCGTCACCTCGGGACCGGTCATAAATTCTTCGACCACGATATGTCTTCCCGATTCCCCGAACACACGGTCGTCCATTATAGAACGCACCGCCTCCGCCGCTCCGGAAAAGTCGCCGGCAATTACGGCTCCCTTGCCCAGAGCAAGCCCGTCGGCCTTTATTACCGCGGGGTAATTGTCCCGTTCTCTTATATATGCCAGCGCTTCGCCGGACGAAGCGAACACTTCATATGAAGCGGTGGGGATGCCGTATTTTTTCATAAGCCCTTTTGAGAAGACCTTGCTGCCCTCAATCAGCGCCGCATTCCGCTTCGGCCCGAAGGCGCGTATCCCCTCCTGTATCAGGCGGTCCACCGTTCCCAGCATCAGCGGGTCATCGGGCGCCACAAACACAAGATCAACGGCATTCGCTTTTGCGGCGGCAACAATGCCCTCCGTATCGGTCGCCTTTACCGGCAGACAGTGGGCCAGCGCGGCAATGCCGGCATTGCCGGGCGCGGCATACAACCTGCCCGCCCGCGGGCTGTCGGAGAGTTTTTTTATTATGGCATGTTCGCGTCCGCCGCCACCGACCACCAGCACATCGGTTTTTCTGTTATTTATATTGTTATTCATGTGTAAGTGACTCCCAAAATGATTATTATATGCCGCTATTGTTTGACGCGCCTGACCCTTCCCGAGGGCGGCGTGCCCTTTTTATATGCCTCAACTACAGCCTCCGCTTCCCTGCGGGATTCCACGGTAAAGATATAATGACGGTTGTCAATACCGCATCCGTCCAGACCTTTATCCGCCATATAAACGGGCAGCGAATTCAATAATATATCCCGTCCGCCGCTGTGTATAACCGGAAAGCCTATACCCTTCCGGTCGCGCAGCAGGGCGGTGCCTGCCGGTTTTTCAAGCAGCATAACCGGAAGTCTCCCGTATACGATAACGCCCTTGCCTTTGCGGTCCTTTATTGCGATATCGCGAATCTGCGGCAGGGTAAGTTCGGGTGAGAGAATCACGCCGCCGAGGTCGTCGTATACGGCGGCAGTAAAACTGTTGAAAATGTTCAGTCCGAAATCGCCGTATACTTCAAATCCGTATTGACGCGCGATTTCGATATGCCCGATGTTTCCTGCCAACGCCTGTCTCGCTCCGTTTTCATATGCTTTTTTGAGCAGTTTATCTGTCTGCGCCGTTTCAAGGTCGGATATCACCCCGGGCAGCACCACACCGGTCACATTGTCGGCGGTCTTTTTATAAAGCGCCAGGGGCAGATATACCGTATCAAAGAAATTACCGCCGATGATTTTATCCGGCGACAAGAAACGGGCGGTATTGCGGATTTTATCGGGAACGGAAGGTCTTGTTCTGCGGGTAAAGGGTTTTTCCGGCAGCGACGCGACGCGTTTCTCCGTCCGGATTGCTTGAGCGGCGCGTCCCGAGGGTGAAAACACGGTTTTTACCGCGTTCGTCGCCGCCTTATCCCTGTCGGTGCGTACACCCATCATGCCGGCGTCAATCTTCTTTTTATAATAACCATCGGTAAATCCGGAACGGGAAAATACAGAAGCGAGCCGTTTGATTTCATCGTGTGTTGCCGGACGGCGTTGGTCAAGCAGCCGGCGATACAACGAGGTCACCTCGTATACATATTCGGGGGGCTTCATCCTGCCTTCAATTTTCAGGGAAGCGACCCCGGAATCGATTATCTCGGGTATATGCGCGGCGAGGCAGAGATCGCTCAGACTGAGGGGATAACCGCCGTTATATGACATGCGGCAGGGCTGGGCGCATTCGCCGCGGTTTCCGCTTCTCCCGCCCATAACAAAACTCAGCAGGCATTGACCGGAATGCGATACGCATATCGCGCCGTGTATAAACATCTCTATGTCCAGCGGCGATTTTTTTACGAGCAGGGCGACGTTTTCCGCCGAGAGCTCCCGGGCGCAAACCATGCGGGAAAAGCCCAGCACTGACAGCGTCACAGCCGCCGCCGCGTTATGCCCCGATACCTGTGTGCTCGCGTGGAGCGCAAACGCGGGCATATAGCGACGGATAAGCGAAGCAAGTCCGAGATCGGCAATAATCAGCGCGTCGGCGCCCGCCTCATATAAAAATGCCGCGTATCTGAGCGCGTCCTCCGTCTCCCTGTCATAAATCTGTGTGTTAAGGGTAATATAAACTTTAATTCCGGCGGCATGGCAGCGGATAATCGCTTCACGCAGGGCATCGTCGGTAAAATTGCGGGCATTTATACGGGCATTGAAGAGCGGTCCCCCGAGATATACGGCGTCGGCTCCGCCCAGAACAGCCGCGTCAATCGACTCGGCGGAACCGCAGGGAGCCAACAGTTCGGGTATGGGATTGTCGGAACGCTTTTTATTTGGCTGATTGTTTTTGACGCAGGTCATCCAGTTCCTTTCTCAGCCGCTGATTCTCAATAATACTGTCATCCCGCTGTTTTTTAACGTTTTCAAGCGTCAGGGTTGTCTTTAATTTATCGTCAAGATAATCGAGCGCGCAGACCAGGGCCGCTTCGGTTTTATTGCAGCGCTTGTTTGACATGACCATGGCGTTTATGCGTCCGTCGATTATTTTTGCCAGCCCGAGAACGTAATCTTCCTGCTCATCCGATAAAAGGTTAAGTTCTATCCCGCTGATTTCAACGGTATATCGTTCTTTCATGTCCTTTACCGCCGCCTTTTATTGCCATATAATGAAAAGGCATCCTTTCTTTTATTTATACCGCGCCGTTTTATGTAAGACGCTTTATTTGATTATAATATTGACTTTAATTATATTATAATATATAATTGGCGTAATGAAAAGAGTTTTTATGTAAATATATATTAATATCTCTTATTTTATAATATTTTTCGCGGGATGTCAATACCGCGCGCATACCATAAAAATACACGATTTAATAAAATATAAAAAAAGAAAAACATGGTAGACATGGTAAATACGAAAGAAATACTTCTCTTAAAATACGGTGAAATCGCCCTTAAGGGGCTCAATAAGATTACCTTTGAGCGGGCGCTGACCCGCACCCTGGAACAGCGGCTGTCAAAGTATGGTAATTTCGAAATATACCGCGCCCAGAGCACCATTTACGCCGAACCAAAAGAAGACGGGTGCGATATGGAGGGCGCAACGGCCGCCGCCGCAAAAATCTTCGGAATAGCGACGGTATGCCGCGCCATTTCCGTGGAAAAGGACATGGATAAAATCAAAGAAGCGGCGCTGGCATACCTGCCCCGCTTTCTTGAGGGCAAGAAAAGCTTTAAAGTCGAATGCAAGCGGAGCGACAAGCATTTTCCGCTGACCTCGCCCCAAATTGCCGCCGAGGTCGGCGGTGTGTTATTTGAGCGCTTCGGTAATATCGCTGTCGATCTGCGCAATCCGGAGATTACCATACGCGTGGAAATACGCGATTTTGCCGCTTATATACATGCCGGCCGGATAAAAGGCGCCGGGGGTATACCGGTGGGAACCGGCGGCAAAGGGCTGCTGCTGCTGTCGGGCGGTATTGACAGTCCGGCGGCGGGTTATATGATGGCGAAACGCGGTTTGGAGATCGGCGCGATTCACTTTGAAAGTTTTCCGTATACGGGGGAACGCGCCCGGGAAAAGGCCCTTACCCTTGCATCGATTTTATCCGAATGGTGCGGTGATATCGATGTCCGCGTTGTTTCACTGACCAAAATACAGGAGGCAATCTCCCGTTCATGTGACGAAGAGTACTTCACGCTGCTGCTGCGCCGTTCCATGATGCGCATCGCCGAAAGACTGGCAAGGCAGACCGGCTGCGGCGCCCTTATCACCGGCGAAAGCCTGGGCCAGGTCGCAAGTCAGACCATGCAGGCGCTGGCTGTAACAGACAGCGCAACCGATATGCTGGTATTGCGCCCCTGCATCGGTATGGACAAAGAGGAGATAGTCACCCTTGCCCGAAAAATCGGAACCTTTGAAACCTCCATTCTGCCCTATGAAGACTGCTGCACCGTTTTCACACCCCGCCACCCCAAAACAAAACCGAATATACATCGCGTACTCGAGGAAGAAAGCAAATATGACTGCGCGGCGCTGGAAGACGAAGCGGCTATGTTTTAATCGTTTTAGTCAAGACCGAAAAGAGTAACGAAAAAAGGATCTGTAATTATGAGCATCGGCAACAAATCAAAAAAAACGTTTTTAATGTTTATGGCGTTATGTCTTATTTTTGTCAGCATAGCCGCGTGCGCTTCGGAGAACGGCAGCAATGAGACACCGGGCGAAACAACTGTCTCCGAGACAACGGCCCAAGCGGCCGGCGATACCGGCCATATGCACCAAATCGCCGAGAGCGATTATGCCTGCGAGGAATTTATGATCCTCTATATCGACTGGTCGCTCATTTCCGATTATTATTTCAGCGATGAAGCCAACGGTGACGCGG
>JAQVWU010000136.1 GCA_028709565.1 Eubacteriales bacterium | reverse complement strand
AGGACAGGGAAATAATATAACGTACTTTTTATAAAGTTTGAATTATAGAAATAAAAGCGTCTTACTTTCAAGAGTCCCAGGATCTGTAACTTTTGCTTTTGCTTACTTTGATGTTATATGTTATAATTAAATAATTATAAGAAAAGGGGATACAGTGATGGAATCGATATCCAAAAAAGACCGGGAAATACTCAGAGGGCTTGCCAAGCATCAGCTTGAGCTGGCCAACTCAAAGGAAAACGAAAAGATACTTAAAAAATGGAGTTTCATAGAGCATGGCAAAATCGGAGAGCCTACCGTAAGATTTCTTGTTTCAAACTTCACCAACGAAACGATAACACCCCGTTTAAAGTGTGAGGGCGCAAGTGCAAGGAACCTGGAATTCGGTTTACTCCTGACATCGGCAGGCAGGGAACTGTTTAATGATGATACGCCGATAACGGGAGAGTTTTTAGTTCATCAAAACATTTGGGCGGCCCCGTTTGGCACCGCTGCAAAACGCACGGTCGCTGAAGGGGAAAACGCCAAGGGCTATCATATAGACCCCGTTATAAACGACCTTGAGGAGGATTTTGACAAGCTTACAGAGGGGGGCTTCGGTTCGAACATACAGGCAACAAATGAAAGGGCAGAATTTGTAAGTGATATTTTCGGCGATATTCTGCCGGTCAAAAGGGTTATGGGAAGTTTGGGCGGTTCAATAACCAATTCTCTTGTTCACCTGATGGGAATGCAAAACTACTATTTGTCCATGTATGATTATCCCGATCTGCTGCATAAAGTTATGGATAATGCCTGCAAGATATACGAACGGTTTTATGACTATCTCGAAAACGAAGGGCTTTTGCTGCCCACTGTGGGGGTAAGCCCGGTAGCACAGGAAAGCTTTGCCTTTAATGATGAACTTCCCGCAGATAAAGCGACTAAAACCACCGAGTGCTGGGGATTTTTAGAGTCACAGGAAACAACGGCAATATCATCAGATGCCTTTGCCGAGTTTGTGTTTCCGTATCAGGACAGGCTGGCAAAACGGTTTGGATTATTGTCTTATGGCTGTTGCGAAAGGATAGACGATATTTGGGAGCATTTAAGCAAGTGGAAAAACCTACGCAAGCTGTCGGTGTCGCCGTTTAACAATGAAAAACAGGTGGGTGAATATTTACGCGGCAGTAATATAGTCTATTACAGCAAACCGCGGGCCGAACATGTCACGATTGCGGGACCGCTTAATGAGGATGCTATAATAGACTGCTTTAAGGGAATCGCCGAAGCGTCATCGGGTTGTATGCTTGAGGTCGCGCAGCGGGAGGTCGGCACGATATTCGGCGACTATCAACGCGGAAGAAGATATGTCGAACTCGCAAAACAAACTATAAATAAATACTGGAATCCTTAATAGATAATTACAATGAACGTATGAAAGTCCCGCAGCGGTAAAAGCAGAAAAGTCGCTTAAACCAATAACCATGTAAATACTTCACAGTTGAACAAAGAGATTGCTCCGAAGAAGCCTGTCATTTATTACTGCAGTTTTCCCGTTATTATTATACTTACAAACCGGCTTGACAAAACACTTGCTGAAATGATATTATGTAGGCATAATAGCTTGCTGTTAAATTAAATTCATATTAACGGAGGTAATCGGTATGAGGTTAGGTGTCAGCGCGTATAGTTTTAATCGCGCCATCAACAAAGGCGAGATCCAATTCATGGATATATTCGCAAAAGCTAAAGAAATAGGTTATGTCGCGATGGAGTTTATTGATCTTCCCACACCTGAGGGAATGGATATAATGGAATTCGCGCAGAAAATCGCCGACAGATGCAAGGAAGTTGATATTGAAATCACTCAGTATTCGCCGGGTGCCGACTTTTTGCTGGGCTCGGGCGGAGATCCCTGGGCGGAAGCTGAGCGCATTAAGCGTCAGATAGACGTCGCTAAAGTACTTGGCGCATACGGAGTACGCCATGACCATGCATGGCGCTTTACCGACCCGCGCCGCAAAAACTGGAGAGACGCCCTTGAAGTTATCGTTCCCCCCATTCGCGACGTTGCGGAATATGCCGCGTCGCTCGGTATCAGGACGATGAGCGAAAACCACGGCCGTATGTTCCAGGAAGGCAGCCGCATGGAAGAGCTTGTCCGCGCGGTTAATCATGAAAACTATGGAATTCTTGTCGATATCGGCAACAATGTATGTGTTGACGCAGATCCGCTGGACGGAGTCCTGATTATGGCTCCCTATTGTATGCACGTCCACGCCAAAGACTTCCTGTTCAAGCCGGGCAACGTCACCGATCCGGGTATGGGATGGGGGCGCACAAGCCACGGAAACTACATACGCGGAACTATCGCGGGCCACGGTATTATCTCTTTCCCGCAGACCTTCCAAATTCTGCGTGAAGCTATGTATGACGGGGTTGTTTCCCTTGAGTTTGAGGGCGTCGAGGATTGCCTGTATGCCATCGAAGCCGGATATAAGAACCTTATCATATACATGGATAAGGAATCAGACGCCGAACGCGGAATACGCGGAATGAAATAAACAAACAGACCCAAATCTCCGGATTCAGGTAAAAAAGAAACGCACAATCCGATACAGTAATATACTCCCCTTAGAGTAGGCACAGACTACGATAGGGGGAGTATTTATGGGAAGATGGAAATTAAACCGAAAGGTTTTCATACCGAATAATATGCGCGCTCTGTTTTTTTACATAAGACAGAATTATCTCTTGGTAAACCATTTTATACGTGCTTTTTGTTGGGAAAAGATACAACATCTCCTTGCGCCTAAAGGAAAAATGTGGTACACTATAACCGACAAATGTTAAGGAGAAACGTATACCGAGGAAGAGATGATAACCTGTGTTACCAAGAATGGCGGTATACAGGGTTATCTCGGAACAAACGACCTGGTGGCCGCACAAAGAATGATAAACCACGGAGATGAATTCTCAACTTTGGTCGTGGATTCAATGGCATATCAGGTCTGCAAGGAAATCGGGGCGATGATTGCAAGACTTGAGGGGAGAGCAGACGGTGTGATTCTCACAGGCGGACTTGCTTATTCGACCAGGTTTACAGGTCCGATAAAAAACAGAATCGATTTAATTGCGCCGGTTTATGTCTACCCCGGAGAAGATGAGATGTATTCTTAGATGTCAGGCGTTCTGAGAGTTCTGAAGGGTGAAGAACCCGTTGCTGAGTATTTATGATAATAGGGGAACCCTGTTATTGTTACGAAATATGGTTTTAGTCGATATATATGCTGATTGTTTGTATTATCGGAAAGGCGGAAACAAATGTCGTTTGCGAATGTCATATTTGCCGCTGTATGCTGGCTGTGTGCATTGGTTTTTGGGGCAATCGCTCTCTGGGCATTCAAACGTAAAGATCCGATGCACTTTTGGTCAGGAAGTACCGTAAGACTTGAAGAGATAGCGGATATTCCCTCATACAACCGCGCGAACGGTATAATGTGGGCAATTTACACCGCTTGTATGGTTGTGACAGGTATATTATCACTTTTCAGCATTAAAACAGGTGTTGTTTTATTAGTGATTATATGCGTCCCCGGAATTGTTGTCTTAATTGTTGCATATAATCGTATTTATAACAAATACAGAAGCACATCGGTTATATATAAAACCAATGATTCAACATCAAAGACACCAAAAGCGGTCATTATCGCTATAATTTCTATTTCTGCAATTATTCTTATTGTGGTAGGAGCGTTGTTTTATTATGGTGAAAAAGACCCTGATGTAGGTATACTTGATGACCGCATACAAATAAAAGCCATGTATGGATTGGATATTGGCTTCTCTGAAATTGCTGAAATATCTCTTATCGATAATAGCGTGCGCGATATCGGTATCGGCACAAGAACCAATGGTTATGGGGGTATCGGAGGAGCCCTGAAAGGCAATTTTAAATCAGATACCCTGGGTGCGATTTTACTCTTTGTTCAATCGAAATCATCTCCTACAATAAAGATTGAACGGATTGATAAGAAAGATGTATATATAAGTTTCCGTAACAGTGAAAATACGGAGCAACTATACCGCGAATTGTTAGCTAATATCCCGCTAACATAAACATTAGGTGCAGATCGAAAAACAGCACCGAAGTAATGTTATAGAGGGCCAAGAAGGAGGTCATAAAAGGCAAAAAATATAGGTCAAAGTTATGAAAAAATAAAATGGTACGGTTGGATGCGGACGCGAAACGGGTATGATATAATTAACTAAACTTTGAAGAGGGGTTGTGAGCGGCAGTGGGCGGAGTATTTGGGATATGTTCAAACAATGAATGTGTGACGGATTTGTTTTTTGGGACGGACTATCATTCCCATCTCGGAACCAGATGGGGTGGTATGGCGGTTTTTGACGGAAAACAGTATACCCGCGTTATACACAACATTGAAAACGCGCCCTTTAGGACGAAATTCGAGTCCGATATACCGGAAATGAAAGGTTTTATGGGTATCGGGTGTATCAGCGACAGCAACCTTCAGCCGATAATTATAAATTCCCGGATCGGAACCTTTGCCGTGGTCACGGTTGGCCGGATAAACAACAAAGACGAACTTGCCCGGCAGTTGACATCCGAAAACAACGTATATTTTTTCGAAATAAGCGGCGGGAGTATTAATGATACAGAACTTGTGGCGTCATTAATATGCCGCAAAGACAACATCCCCGACGGTATTAAATATGCCCAGCGTAAAATAGAAGGTTCCATGACAATGCTCATATCCGCCGACGGAGGATTATATGCTGCCCGTGACAGATTGGGGAGAACCCCCTTGTTTGTCGGGGAAAAAGATAACGGTGAGGACGGTTATTGCGCCAGCTTTGAGTCTTTTTCATATATAAATCTCGGATATAAAACCTGCCATGAACTAGGCCCCGGAGAGATTGTCTTTATTACACCGGATAAAATGACATCTGTGTCGGGGCCGCTTGATAAAATGAAAATGTGCACCTTCTTATGGCTGTATTACGGCTTCCCCACTTCCGACTATGAAGGTGTAAATGTCGAGGAAATGCGGTATAAATGCGGTCAGAGCATGGCAACTCAGGACATTGCGGACGGGACGGGCGTTAAGGCCGATTATATTGCGGGCATTCCCGATTCCGGCACTCCCCACGCCATAGGATACGCAAATCAGTCGAAAATACCCTTTGCCCGGCCCCTTATTAAATACACCCCCACATGGCCCCGCAGTTTTACCCCAAAAGACCAGAGCATACGAAATCTGATCGCCCGTATGAAGCTTATTCCGATAAGCGCCTTGATAAAAAACAAAAAACTGCTGTTTGTAGAAGATTCGATAGTAAGGGGAACACAATTGCGGGGGATGATGGACGAGCTGTTTTCATACGGAGCTAAGGAACTCCACGGGCGTATTGCCTGCCCGCCCATATTATACGATTGTAAATACCTTAACTTTACCCGGTCGTTGATAGAAAACGAAGCTATTACAAGAAAATCCATAATAAAGCTCGAAGTCGCCGATTCGATCGGCGACAGCCGTCTCGCCCCATACGCCGACCCCGAGTCGAAGCAGTATCGTAATATGGTTGAAGATATACGCAAGGAACTTAATTTTACAACATTAAAATATCATTCCCTGCACAGTATGCTTCGTTCGGTCGGCATAGACAAATGCAGGTTGTGTACTTATTGCTGGAATGGGAAGGAGTAAATGATAAAGTCACTGCATAAATCATATAATATGTTTAAAGGGTATGCAAAAGCAAGGTTTTCCCAATATTTGAAGCTGTTATAGGATTAATTCATCACGATTAGCGTTTTCAACCTGCAGCTTTTGCTTCCGGTCACGCAGTCGTAATATCTCATTTATAGTCTTGCAATTATGGTAACAAAAATGATATAATATATTATATTTTATGTTTTAAGAAATAAGTCCATAATAGCGATTTTTAATAGTTAAGCGGTTGAGTTAAATGTCAGCGTCCGCGAGTGGTCGGGTTGTGTGTTGAGGAATGAGAGGTGCTTAATGGACAAATTATTGGATCTGCCCTATAGTTTAAGACAGCTGAGCGTGGAAACCGTTATTCTCAGGCTTGTATTGGCATTTATCCTCAGCGGCCTGATTGGTATTGAGCGTGAACGTCGCGGGAGAGCGGCGGGGCTGAGAACACATATTCTTGTCTGCCTGGGTTCGGCTATGACAACGATGATAGGCTTGTATGTGACCGATGCTTTGGGATATTCATCCGACCCCCTCCGTGTCGGCGCGCAGGTTATATCGGGAATAGGTTTTCTTGGCGCCGGCACAATACTTGTAAGGGGTAATTCCTATATTACGGGTCTTACCACCGCCGCCGGTTTGTGGACGACCGCCACAATAGGCCTCGCAACAGGCGTGGGCTTTTATGAGGGCGCGGTTATTTGTGCCATTATAGCCATGATTGCCATTGTAATACTTAACAGGTTTGAAAACATACTGCTTATAAAAAGGAATGTCTGCAGGTTATATATTGAAATATCTGATATAAGCAGGGTGAATAAAATAATGGGAGATATGAAATCCGATTGTTATTTTATCAGGGATATGAATGTCAAGCCGGCAAGAAGTTCACTCCCAAACAATATCGGCATGGAACTGACACTTATCATAAACCACGGCAAGCAAAAGCCCCCTCATTCCAAGGATAATATCATTGAAGATATATTAAAGATTGAGGGAGTTTCCTTTGTGCTTGAAATCCTATGAAGATTTTACGGACATGCAATATTACCGAAGAGTCCAAACAATATCAAAATACTGGAGGTTATATC
This sequence comes from Eubacteriales bacterium, assembly GCA_028709565.1. Lineage (GTDB taxonomy): Bacteria > Bacillota > Clostridia > Oscillospirales > CAG-272 > JAQVWU01. The sequence goes on along the minus strand of JAQVWU010000136.1, from coordinate 670 downwards.
AATATGAAAACAGCGGATCAGATTTATTTGTCGGATTATATTCCGTCAAGCGAGTTGAAGGTTGAAGAACATATGACAAATACCCCAAAATTTCCGGTAATAGACATACATGGTCATTACGGCAGTGTCATGAGGGAGGATACCCCGGATTCCAATCTTGAAAAAGCGGTTGATTTCATGAAGAAGTACGGAATAAGACGCGCCGGAAATCTTGACGGTCACGAAGGAACGATTCAGGAGAGGGTTATAAAAAAATCAGAACCCTTCGGAGATTTTTTCATCACATTCGCATCGATTGACGTCAAAAAAGCAGATGATGCGGATTTTGATTCCTATGTGAAACAGACCCTCAAGAGATCAAAGGAAAACGGAGTGAAAGGTATAAAATGCTGGAAATCCTTCGGCCTTGTCCACAAAGGCAAAGACGGGAAATATTTAAGACCCGACGACCCCCGTTATAATATATTGTGGGAAACCGCCGCCGAGTTGAGCCTGCCGGTATTAATCCACATTGCGGATCCTATTGCTTTCTTCAAGCCCGCGGACAGGTTCAATGAAAGAATCGAGGAACTGTCGGGACATCCCGACTGGGCTTTTACCAACCCTGACATGTATAAGTTCGATGAGCTTATGGAAATGCAGGAAAGGATTCTTGAGAACAATCCCAAAA
>JAQVWU010000135.1 GCA_028709565.1 Eubacteriales bacterium | reverse complement strand
TCATTTCTTGTCATAATTCGCAAGAGGTTTTCGGAGGCTGCCATAAAATAGAAACCGGGCATAAAAATCCCCCGGACGAACCGGGGATTATATTATAAATCAAAACTGTTTCTTTTTGGACACCGCGTATCCGGCCAGCGATATCACTGCGGCTGCGGCGAGTATAACCGCGTGTGTCAATGCAAACCGGCGTAAATTTTGTTTTTTTGCGATAATCATATTTATTTTGATATATTATTGCATTTAAGATGCTGTTTATGTTATAATTTTCACCGGAATGCGTGTAATATTGACATATAAAACGTTTTTATTTTCAAACATCCGCCCCTGCGAAAGGAACGGTCGTTTTTTATGAAAAAATCCGGTGTCATGAAAAGGATTTATTATTCGGATATATTCAGAATTGCGTTGATATCCCTGCTGATAATTACGACGGTTATTGTCGTGTATCTGACCGACGGAACCGGGAACGTATATCTCCAGTTCTTTTACATACCGATAATGCTGGGCGCGTATTTTTTCGGTATGAAGGGGGGCGCGGCGGCGGGCGCCGTCTGCGGTATACTCATAGGACCCGCCATGCCCCTGAGCGTTTCGCAGGGTATAATGCAGAGCACCGGCAACTGGGTAATCAGACTGCTCATCTATACCGCATCCGGATTGATTTACGGGTATTTTTTCGCTCTGGCAATACGGCTGGACCAGGACCTGCGCAGCAAGGATTTTATCAGTGCCATTACCGGATATTATAACACCACCAGACTGCTCATGGATCTGGAAAACAGGATGGGCGGCGGTGAGTTTTCCCTGATATCGGTAAATATGATAAACATCGAGGAGATAGAACAATACTCCGATTACAGGTTTGCTGTAGGAATTATCAGGGACATTATAGCGGAGCTCGGTTGTAAGCGCAGAACGGTGTATACCGGGGGGATAAACGAGATATTTTTGATTGACAAACGGGGCGGCGGTCTCGACGGCAGACTGAGGGCGGTCGTGAAAAAATATTCGAATACGGTGAGAAAGGATAGGATCACATTCCGTTTAATCCTCAAAGCCGGGATATACGAATACGTCGGGGGCGATGTGAATCCGATGGCCCTTGTTGTCAGGGCGCGGGTCGCGCAGGAACAGGGCGAGGCGTTCAAATCGGGTATATATTATTACAAACCGGAGCTGGAAGAGCGCAAGAGGGACAGATACGAAATATCGGTTTCCCTGCCCGGAGCCATCAAAAAGGGGGAACTGTACCTGGTTTATCAGCCCCAGATCAGACTGTCGGACAATCATATAATCGGCGTTGAGGCGCTCATCCGGTGGAGAAGGGGAGCGAAAAAACCCTTCGGTCCCGTCGAATTCATAAAAATAGCCGAGGATATCGGCTTTATCAACGAGATATCGTTGTTTGTCATGGGGGAAGCGTCCGACCGGCTCAGCGGCTGGCATAAAAAAGGTATTGTCATAAGCTGTTCGGTCAATTTTGCGTCCGGTGAACTGCTTGATGAAGATTTTATCGCGCGGGTGATCGGTTTTATGGCGCATAAGCAGCACATCCAACCGTATCTCGGGATTGAGCTGACCGAAAGGGTGGTTTCCCCCGGGAATGTAAAACTGATGGGTTTATTAAAGGAACTGCAGGGTATGGGATACAAGCTGTATATCGATGACTTCGGAACGGGTTTCAATTCGCTGCTGACGGTCGGGGAGATCTCCTTCGATGTGCTGAAGATTGACAAATACTTCATTGACAGGCTGGACCGTCCCGAAATCAGTCAGCTGGTAAAGAGCATTATAGATTACACCCATTATCTGGGCAGGACGGTTGTCGCCGAGGGGGTTGAAACTTCGGAGCAGGCGCGGATACTGAAAAAATTGGGATGCGATGCGGCGCAGGGGTTTTTCTTCTGCAAGCCGCTGGAACCCGAAGAGCTGGAACTCTTTTATAAGCAGCATACCGCCCTCTCCGGTGAAGAAGGGACGATGTGGCTTGACAAAGAGCGGTCCGGTGCGGTATAATTGCCAGTGAAAAAATCAAATACACGGGAGCGGATTATGTTTTTATCGGTGAACGATGTCCACAAATACTGCGCTGACAACGCGATTAAGATGATAGATTTCAAGACCATAGATATCGACGGACGCTGGCGTCATGTGACGATACCTGCGCAGCGGTTCAGCGACGACATCATGGAATATGGCATCGGTTTTGACGGTTCCAATTACGGCTACGCACCGATGGAGCGCAGCGATATGGTGTTCATCCCCGACATGGCGGCGGCCCATACCGACCCGTTTGCCGAGGTGCCCACCCTTTCAATGAACGGCAGTGTGTATGTGATTCATCCCGGGGGCAATATCCCGTTTGACCAGTACCCGCGCAACGTTTGCCTGCGGGCGGAGGCATATCTGCGGGAGAGCGGCATCGCCGACAGCATGATTATCGGTCCCGAATTCGAGTTCCATATACTGGAAAGCGTCGGCTATGAATGCAGCCCCCGGCGCGTGGCCTTCGAGGTCGACACACCTCAGGCTCAATGGGGCGGCGGCGGGAATCTCGGATACCGCATACCGTTAAAGGGAGGATATCACATCACCCCGCCCCACGACATCAATTACGGTCTGCGCAGCCGCATGTGTCTGCTGCTGGAGGACTGGGGGGTAAAGGTAAAATACCACCATCATGAGGTGGGCGCCCCCGGTCAGCAGGAGATTGAGGTGGAGCTGGGCGAAATGACCGAAATGGCCGATAAAACCATGATCGTAAAGTATGTCGTCAAGAACGCCGCCGCGGCCGACAACAAGACCGCCACCTTTATGCCCAAACCCTTTTTCGGGGAAGCGGGCAACGGCATGCACGTGCACATGCTGCTCATGAAGAACGACAGCCCCCTTTTCTGGGATGAGGCGGGCTATTCGGGTCTGAGCCGGGAGGCGCACTGGTTCATCGGGGGGCTGCTCAAACACGCCCCGTCGCTGTGCGGGTTGACCAATCCTTCGACAAATTCCTATAAACGGCTGGTCCCGGGTTTTGAGGCGCCGGTTACCATAGGCTACGCCACCTCAAACCGCAGCGCCGTTATACGCATACCGGCTTATACCAAATCGCCCGAAACCAAGCGTTTTGAGCTGCGCAGCCCCGACGCGACCTGCAATCCCTATTACGCCTACGCCGCCATACTCATGGCCGGCATTGACGGCATTATCAACGAAATCGACCCCCGGGAAAACGGCTGGGGCCCCTTTGACTATAATCTCTATACCCTGAGCGAAGGGGAGCGGAGCAAACTGACCGCCCTGCCGGCGTCGGCGGGCGAAGCTCTGGACGCCCTGGAGGCGGACCACGCCTACCTGACCGTCGGAGGGGTATTTCCTGAGGCGCTGCTGACCGCATGGATCAAAAGAAAGCGCGCCGAATCGGAGGCAATCAATAAAATCCCCCACCCCGCCGAATACGCCCGTTATTACGACCTGTAATACATAGCGTATGTATCGGAAACGGCGGACCGGGGCATAATTATATATATTATAAACCATTATAAACCGGGAGAAATTATGATTGACACGCGAACCCGCGTTATCCGTCTGACCGTCCTCATTGCCGTGCTGCTCTGCGTTGCCGGGTGTTTGCCGAAGGGTCACAGCTATGTGGAAGGGCTGTACCTTAAGAGTGCGAACGATTCCGACATGATAATAATCGACGATTACGGACCCTGTGTCATGAGGGCGGATAATAACAAAGTGAACTTCGACAATCTCACCGACGGCGACCGTATCAAAGTTGAGGTCGCGCAGATTGCCGAAAGCTATCCCATGCAGGCTGACGTATACAGTCTGAAAAAGCTGTCCGACGGTGAGATCGGCGATATAGACCCCGATATACTGGCAAGCCTTAAGGAAACGGGATGGATTGCCGATTAATTACTGATTATTATCCGATGCAATAAAACGTTGCTTGTGTTATTCCGGTTGTTCGTATAATATAATATTAACGAACGAAGTAATACCGGAGGTGTAATGCATGAGCACGGTGGGAAAGAACATCAAACGCTTCAGGGAGGAAAAACAGGTCACCCAGGAGGAACTCGCGGAGCGCCTGTCGGTGACCAGGCAGGCGGTGTCCAACTGGGAATGCGGCAGGACCGAGCCGGATATCGACACCCTGCATAAAATCGCCCTCTTTCTCGGGGTGACGGCGGAGGAACTTATCTACGGCGAGAAGAGGCAGTATGTAACCAATATAACCAACATATCGGAGGGCTCGAAGAAGGTCACAAAGGCGGGCATCGGTTTCGGCACAGGGCTGGCGATGGTCATCTCCTACGCCGCGTGGGAGTCGGTCGGCTGGGCAATCGTCCACGGCATTCTGGGCTGGATATACGTAATCTACTTCTTGATAAAATATTAAAGGCATTAAGCCGGAAAAGTAAAATTGGCCCACGGTTGCCGAATTAGCCGAATTATTTGAAGGAAAAGTGTGGTTTGATTTAATGGACAAACAGAATGAATATTCTGTTAAACAATGCCAGTATTTCATTGGTCTGGTCATTCAAGTTTTGCGATTAATTGGTAAGACCCCAGCGTTTCCTGCGGCGCCTAACCTTTGTCAACAATTTGATGATATATTTTACAGAAATTTTATTTTAACTGCAAAAGGCGCCGCAGCCAATAACCGCGGCGTCTTTTTATTATTAATTCAGCGGTTCGACCGGCCGGGCTTCGATATATCCGCGGTAACCCATCGGCGCCAGCTGGTATCTCGGAGCCGACTCGGGCGCCCACCGGTATCCGTATAAAGTCGGGTCGAATCTTTTGATATGCTCCCACAGTTCGCCGATTTCCTCCATGAAGTCGTCGTCATTGTAGGGTTCGCCCTGAAATACCATCATCCTGCAGGGCGGCAGGTCAATGAGTTCGTATCCGTCGGGGATCTCGTTCGCGTAGCCGGGCGGCACCTCCACCCCCTGCACATAGCGCGATGTGCCCTCCGTGATAAGATGCTCCGGCAGCCACAGGCCCACCGGTTCGTGGATTGCCTCTTTCACGCCGGTGAGCACCGACCATACGTCGCAGCCGGCCTCCTCGCAGAATTCGAAATAGTCTTCCGCAGTCCGCGCCCGCTTGAGCAGCAGTTTGCGCGCGGGCCGTTCCATAACCTGTACAAACACCGTTTTTCTTTCGGGCATTTTTTTTCCTCCGTTTTCCCTTTCTTTTGATTGTGTGTCCGCTCTTTTGGCGAGGGCGAGTCGGGTGTCGTATACCTTTGGGGGCATGAACAGTCTGAGCGGCGGCGTGCGGCGGCTGTATTCCGACGGCGTCAGCCCGAACTCCCTGGCAAAGGCGCGGGTGAATCCCTCGTGGGAATCAAAGACAAAATCCAGCGCCACATCGATAATCCTCACCCGTCTGTCCCTGAGCACCAGGGCTGCCGCGGTCAGCCGCAGCGAACGAATATATTCAAAGGGCGGTTTGCCCGCGGCTTCGCTGAACAGCCGCGCGGCATGCCACGGCGAATAGCCCGCCGCCGCCGCCAGCTGCGCCAGGGTGATTTTTTCGTCGATATGCGCGTCGATATATTCCTGCATGCGCTGCACCGCCATCAGTTCCGCTTCCTTCATCCCGCAGCCTTCTTTCGATAATCCCGTTATCCGTTATCCGTTATCCGTTATCCGTTATCCGTTATCTGTTATCTGTTATCCGATATAAGTATACATCAAAAAAGAATTTATTTCTTGACCGCCGTTGCTGTATTTTAATAAAACTGTTTTAGAATATTGTATATTGATATCATGAAAAATACAAGCATTTCATGGTCTTTTATTTACATCCGCAAAAAAAGCCGGTCCTCCGCAAAAAGGTCGGCTTTTTTATATGATTCGAATATGCTTATTTCGCTCTCTTCTTCGCTTTGAGCCATACCGATGCCGAAATCGCGGCGGTGAAGGCAACCAATATTGCAGTCAGGGCGAGGTCGGATGTCCTGGGCGCCGTTTCGGGGGCCGGCGGGACAACCTCGGCTTCGGTTTCGGGCGCTTCTGTTTCGGGGGGGAGCAAGAGGGTCAACGCCGGCTGCCCGGATTATCGCGTTGTTAACATGGAGGTGTGCCAGTTGATCGCGCAGCGTTTCTCGGGCAGGGCATAGGCGGGCCACAGGCTCTCAACGGTTGCTTCGCCCTTTTCAAAGGCGAAGACCACGGCGGTCGGGATTATCCGGCTCAACGGCCAGGGCGTTCTTTGCGGGCACCACCGCCCAGGTATAGTTGGGCAGAGGGTCAAGATCGTCCTTAGTGACGACGACATAATCGGCGGCAACCCCCTGCATGATGGGATGACCGGGCTGGGTGACCTTCCCCCTTACGTTTGCGGTATTGCTGCCGAAGTGGTTTCGGCTGTGGGTCCGCACAGTCCCATGTCCTCATGCATATAGGCTTCGCCGTTATGTAAACCGGATTTTTATTTGCCGCATATTGTTGCTTTTGTTATATGTTTGTGTAAACGGGTGCCGAAGCGGACCGCAAAACACCGCGGAACATTCCGGAACGTTTGCGTATTTTTCTGCATATGCTTATATATTGAATAATCAAAACGAGGAGGTCGGGTGATGATGATGATACCGTTATCGGATTTCGGGGAGCGAAATACGGCCCTGCGGGAAATTGCGGGTGAGGCTGACTACAGCTGCGAATCCGCCGCAAAGGCGCTGGAGGTCGAAACGGCGGCATACTGCGGTACCCGATACGCCGTCGTGGTCGGCCGACTCTGCCTTGAAGCATGGGGCATCGGGCCGGGTGACGAGGTGATAACCGCGGCTTACGGTTATGCCGCCGCCGTTCGCGCAATTGTCCAAACGGGGGCAACGCCGGTATTCGTTGATATCGACGCAAGCCTCAACATCAACCCGGCCTGCGCGGAAAGGGCGGTCACCAAACGCACCCGGGCGATAATACCCCTTCATCTCTTCGGTCAGCCCGCCCAAACCGATAAAATCATGAGCATAGCCGGCTGTTACAACCTCAGGGTAATCGAGGACGCGCGTCAGGCAGCGGGTTCGTCCTACAAAGGGAGGAGGACCGGCGGGCTGTGTCACGCGGGTTATCTGAGCCTTGTGCCGGGGGTAAACATGATAGCCACCGACGACGGGGAGCTGGCGGCGCGCCTGCGAAAAACCGGGTCCGCCGATGAGGTGCGATGCGCCGCGGCGAGGATAATGCTCAAACGCCTGGACGGCCGCGTTGAGGCGATGAGAGCGGCGGCCGCCTGTTATGATTATCTGCTCGCCGGGTCGGGATTGCGCCTGCCCGTTTCGGCAAACGGCGCCAAACACGCCTACCGGCGTTATACCGTGTGTCACCCCTCCCGCGGTTTTATCGCCGGGGAGATGCGCAGGAGGGGCATCGGTTGCGGTATATGTTATCCTGTCCCCCTGTATCGAAGACGGGCGGATCAACAAATCCTGCCGGCAGCCGAAAGGGCCGCCCGGGAGTGCTTTGCCATCCC
>JAQVWU010000134.1 GCA_028709565.1 Eubacteriales bacterium | reverse complement strand
ACTTGGCCCAAAGACGTGAATACAGTAAATGGAGGGTTACATGCTCCATGCCTCCGTTGTACCAGTCGACGGGCATCCAATAATCGAGAGATTCCTTTGATGCCAGTTCCCGGGTGTTTTTCGGGTCGCAATAACGTAAAAAATACCATGATGACCCTGCCCAGTTAGGCATTGTATCGGTTTCACGCCGGGCAAAACCCTTGCAGCAGGGACAGGTAGTATTGACCCAATCGGTAATGAGAGATAACGGTGAATCGCCGGTTTCGGTAGGTTCATAGGCGTCAACTTCGGGCAATCTTAAGGGCAGTTCTTCTTCGGGCAGCGGAACCCAGCCGCAGTCTTCACAGAATACCATTGGTACAGGTTCTCCCCAATAACGCTGACGGGAAAAAACCCAGTCCCGCAATTTATAATTTACCTTTTTAATACCCAGTTTATTTTCGGTAAGCCAATCAATTATTTTTGTTTTGGCTTGCGCGACTTCCAGTCCGTTGAGAAATCCCGAATTGACAAGGATGCCCGTTTCGACATCGGTAAAAGCTTCTTCTTCGATATTGCCTCCGCCTACTACTTCGACAACAGGCAATCCGTATTTCCGAGCAAATTCCCAGTCGCGCGTGTCATGCCCCGGAACAGCCATAATGGCACCGGTTCCGTAAGTTGCCAGAACATAATCGGATATATATATCGGTATTTCATTTCCGTTTACGGGGTTTATCGCGGCTACACCGTCAAGGCATATTCCGTTTTTCTCTTTGGTCAGTTCGGTGCGTTCAAAGTCGGATTTTTTTGCCGATTCAATTTGATACGCTTTTATTTCGTTTATGTTTTTGAGCTTATCCGACCATTTTTCCAACAAATCATGCTCAGGTGAAATAACCATGTATGTCGCTCCGAATAAAGTGTCCGGTCTTGTAGTAAATACCGTTATAGTATCCCCCGTGGTCGTCCCGAAATTAACCTCGGCGCCTTCTGAACGCCCTATCCAATTGATTTCCTGTGTCTTGACCCGTTCTATAAAGTCGAGATCAGCCAGATCATCAATTAATCGCTGAGCGTATGCCGTTATTTTCAGCATCCATTGATTTTTAACCTTGTGTACTACTTCACCGCTGCAGCGTTCGCAGGCACCGTTTACCACCTCTTCATTTGCAAGGACGATTTTACATGAGGTGCAGAAATTGACCGACAGTTCTTTTTTGTATGCGAGACCGTTTTTATATAACTGAAGAAAAATCCATTGTGTCCATTTATAATATTCGGGATCGCTTGTATTAATTTCGCGCGACCAATCAAAGGAAAAACCGAGTGACTTTAATTGGGCGGTAAAGCGGGCAATGTTTTTCTTGGTTATTATTGCGGGGTGTACCTTGTTTTGTATGGCATAATTTTCTGTAGGCAATCCAAAAGCATCCCAGCCTATCGGAAATAAAACATTGAAGCGCTGCATGCGCTTTTTACGCGCAATTATGTCCAGCGCCGTGTAAGGACGGGGATGTCCGATATGGAGTCCCTGACCGGAGGGATAGGGAAATTCAATCAAAGCGTAGTATTTTGGCAGCGTGTAGTCGTCTTTAGCTTTAAATAATTCTGCCTCATCCCATTTATACTGCCACTTTTTGTCAATAACAGAAAAATCATATTTCATATCGAAAGGTCTCCTCTTTATTTATATAAACATAACAGAAAAGGTTATATGTTGTCTGTAATATGTGAAATGTCTATTTCCTCAGAATCTTTCCATAATTTTTCAAGATTATAAAAATTACGCGTTTCTCTGTTGAAAATATGAACTATTACACTTGAATAATCAAGCAGAATCCAGGACGCCTCATCAGCACCTTCGATATGAGAAGGATTAATACCACTTTCCTGAAGCTTGAATTCAACTTCATTTGCCAGTGATTTTATCTGAGTATTTGATGTCCCGGAACAAATAATAAAATAATCGGCTATTATTGTTTTGTTTTCCACATGGAGCAGTTTAATTTCATGCGCCTTTTTTTCGTCAAGCACACCGATTATCGTATCGGCCAGTGCCCGGGATGATTCCGGCGTCAGTTCGATGTTCTTATGATTTTTAATGTTATTCTCCATATAACTCTCCATATTAATTTCCAATCAGTTAATCAAAGATATATTTATACCTTCTTTGTTGATCTCTTCGGCTGAGCGAATCAGTTCCTGAAGATCTCCGGAAAGTTCGGTATTGTATATATCATTAATATGCGGCTTTTTTATATTTGTAAAAACACGTTTGCTGTCAAACTGCGCATCAGGGATTTCCGTTTTATATACATTGAAATACAAATTTATCAACGCATGAATATCGGCGCGGTGCATGACATAATACCATGCTCCCGTGGTAATCTCCGACCGGGCTGACTCGCCGGGAAAGGTTATGAAATTCATATCAGCGTTGTCAATAAGATAGAATTCTTTGACAAAGTAAACAATTTCGGCGAGGGTCAATGATGTTTTTATATTATCGGCGGCTTCTTCGGCTATACCTGCTAATGTACTTACCGAAATGCTGGATTTTAATTGCTGAATCAACGCGGAGATGAACAGTTTCTGCGCGTCCATACGTCCTATGTCAGCCTCAACATATCCGCTTCTGTAGCGTATAAACTGCTCCGCTTTATCACCGTTCAACGTTTGTATGCCCTTTTTAAGGTTTATATACAGGTCTTGTTCCGGGTCTTCGTAATACATATTTTGAGGAACATCCATCTTAACCCCGCCTATTATATCGATTATATTGCCAAACCCTTTGAGATTACATAACGCGTAATAATCTATTTCGATGCTCAGATTTTGTTCCAGCAGTGACGCAAAATCGTGCATGGCGGCGTCTTCTATATCTTTTTCATTGTTTTTGTAAGCATTGTTATACATCAGCGCATATACCGAGTTGATTCTATGGGGATATGAGTTGACTACCATATAAGTATCGCGGGGAATTTGCAGTATATTTATGGCGCCGTTATTGATATCAAATGAAATAAGCATTATAATATCTGTATTTAAACCCACCGTATCTCGGCCAACAACAAAAAATGTATAAAAATCTTTTTTTCTAGGTTCGCTTGAATTGACGGGCGGATTAACACCGGGATCCACGCCGTTTTCGCCGATGCTAATTGGGGGATCATTTTTGTCTGCACCTAACGGACCGTTGAAACCTATGCTCGGTTTATACAGTATGAAAAATAAAGCAGTAAATGATATTACTACGACAAGAACAGAAATAAATGTAAAAACAATTATCTTTATAACCGATGATTTGTTATTTCCGTGACGTCTGCGCGATATGTTTTTATTGTTCATTTGTTTAGGGATCCTTTCAGCAGATAGTTTCTGGACTTTATAGTATCGGAATTTATTATACTGCCGTCATCAATAAGACTTTTTATTGTCATGTCAAAAGACAATATAAGAGTTTTGTTAAGCAGTTTTATCTTATCGGACCTATCAATTCTCGTATAAAAATATCGCCGCAGTTCAACACAGTCGGTAAATGTTCTTGTCTCTTCAATATAGTCAGCCAGGTAAAGCAGCTTCTCAAGGAGGTTCATTTTACCGCGTCCCGTGGTATGCCACCATATGCATCCGAAAATAAGATCATCCGTTAAATCCGGGAATTTGTCCCGGGCAAAATAAGCACCTGTTTTTGCGTGAAATATTTTTGGAGCTGACATGTCCTCGTCTGTTATCGGAATGCCGTAATATTTGCATAACAATATTTGTTCTTCCGTGTTTTTTTCTTTTGTGATATCGTGAAGCAGAGCGGCGGCGGACAATCTTTGGGCATTTATTGCATCAAGCTCAAATATCTGTGATAAATTCTCACACTCCCGTTCTACCGACAGGGTATGAATATAACGTTTACCGGTTATATAAGATAAAATATCGTCCTTTATCTTATTATTCAATTTACTCAATGATTCACCATCTTAACAATCCCAATCATCTTAGTTTCCGTCAGAGTTTGTATAATCCGTTTTTTATTATATATTCATAGACTCCGGGATTTATAAACGAACCGACAGGTTTGCCGGAGGACAGCATCATTCTGATATCTGTCGAGGAAATTTCGATGGGATCACCTGTAAGGGCAACAATATCGGCGTTGTATACACGCTTAAAATAAGCGGCGCGTTCGCCTATCTTTTGATCGGTATCTTTATCCTGCGTCTCCCGTCGAATATACGCTATCCTGCTCAGTTCAAATATACGTTTGGGTTTATACCATTCGGCAAGTGTCAGGAACATATCGGTCCCGCATAAAATCGTAATTCTGTAGCCGTCCTCCGCGCTGAAAAGTTTTGAAAAATGCTCAAGGGTTTTTGCGGTATAACTGATTCCGCTTTGCTTTAATTCATAATCGGATATAAATATCCTTTTATTATAATCGGGGCTGTCCTCAAAAGCAAGATGAAGCATTGTCAACCGCTCGGAAGGATTGTCCGACGGGTTGATACGTTTGTGCGGAGGAATAGCCGTCGGTATAATATACAGGCGTTCGAGGCTTAACTGATTAAAAAATTCCGTCGCGGCTCTGATATGACCCGCATGCGGGGGAGAGAATGTTCCGCCGTATATTCCGATTTCACGGTACATGGCTGTTCAACTCCGCCGGTAAAGCCCTTGCCAGGGCACGCATTGCCATACCCCTGTGACTGACCGTGTTTTTTTCTCCGTCCGACAGTTCGGCAAAAGTTCTTTTGAGCGGTTCATAATAAAATAACGGGTCATAACCGAATCCGCCGTCTCCCCTTGCCGTGTTTAAAATAATGCCTTCACAACTGCCGCGTACGGTTATAAAATCTTCGCTGCCGGGGAACACGCAAACCATCACACAGATGAAACGCGCCGTGCGCTTTTCAAAGGGGATAAAAGCCAGTTCGCGTAATAATTTTGCATTGTTATCAGCGTCATTCCCGCCGGAATAGCGGGATGAGTGTATTCCGGGTGCGCCATATAGCGCGTCAACCTCAAGTCCGGAATCATCCGCTATGGCAATATAACCCCGGGACACAATGGCTTTGGCTTTGATTAAAGCGTTTTCTTCAAATGTTTTTCCGTTCTCTTCAGGTTCATCCAAAAAACCGATATCAGCCGGACTTAATAAATCAATATCGCAGCATGCCGATTCTTTTAAGAGAGTACACATCTCACGCTGTTTTTTTTTGTTATGTGACGCTAATACGATTTTCATATGATTTCCCATTTCGGCGGATTATAATTGTTTATTCAAACAGGGCATCAACAAATTGACGCGCATCGAACGCTTCAAGGTCATCCACCTGTTCCCCGACACATATGAATTTAACCGGTATGTTCAGCTCTTTTTTTATCGAAAAGACGATTCCGCCTTTGGCTGTGCCGTCCAGTTTTGTCATAATAAGACCGCTTATATCAGCCGTTTTCATAAATTCTTTCGCCTGATTTACGGCATTCTGACCTGTTGTCGCGTCAAGGACCAATAATGTTTCGCGCGCGCAGCCGGGCAGTTCGCGGTTTATAACCCTGTTTATTTTAGCCAGTTCATCCATCAGATTCTTTTTGTTGTGTAGTCTTCCGGCTGTATCTACAATCAGCACATCGGCTTTTCGGCTTTTTACGGCATTGATTGCGTCGAAAACGACAGCCGCAGGATCAGAGCCCTCGTTATGCTTAACAAGTTCTACGCCCACCCGTTCGGACCATATTTGCAGCTGATCAATAGCGGCAGCCCGGAAAGTATCTGCAGCAGCCAGCATCACACGCCGACCGCTGTTTTTGAGTAAACCGGCAAGCTTCGCGACCGAGGTCGTCTTGCCTACGCCGTTCACACCTATAACCAGGATAACCGAGGGTTTGGTATCAAGGTTTAACGGTTCTCCTTCTCCTATCATTTCAACGAGAATGGACTTTAATGCTTCTTTTGCATGAATGCCGTCGTTTATTCGTTCGGATTTTATACGGTCACGCAGTTTATTGATTATTTCCTCAGCGGACGAAACGCCGGTATCGGCCATTATAAGTAATTCTTCAAGTTCTTCGAGCAGTTCCTCGTCAACCCTGACAAACTTTTTAAATAATGTATCGATCTGACCGAATATTGAATCCTTTGTCTTTTTTAAGCCGTTTTTCAATTTATCGAAGAATGCCATTAAATTTTTACTCCTATCTTTTGCTCAACTTCATTGACATTAAGGGATAATATTTTTGATATACCGCGCTCAGGCATGGTTACACCATATATGGCATCGGCGCGTTCCATAGTACCGCGGCGATGTGTTATAATAATAAACTGAGTTTTGTCTGAATAACGCCTCACGTAATCGGCGAAACGGTCAACGTTTATATCATCCAGTGCGGCGTCTATTTCATCAAGAACACAAAACGGTGTGGGATTAACGTTAAGTATGGCAAACAAAAGGGCTATCGCGACAAAAGCCTGTTCACCTCCCGATAATAAACTGAGATTTTTTATGATTTTTCCCGGAGGCGCAACGTTTATATCAATCCCGCTTTCCAATATATTCTCAGGATCTGCCAGTTTTAATTCTGCGGTACCGCCGCCGAAAAGTTCACGGAAAACTATTTTAAAATTGCGGTTTAATTCTGACATGATATTAGAGAAACGCTGTTTCATTTCCAGCTCGAGTTTATGTATTATTTCGGCAAGATTTTCCTTTGATTTATGTAAATCGTCGAGTTGTTCTGTCAAAAAATCATGGCGCGCTTTTACTTCATTATATTCATCGATTACGCCTGTATTTACAGATCCCAGCGCGCGCAGTTTGCTTCGCAGTTCGCTCTGTAAAGTCAATGCCGCCGGGCGGTTTTGCGAATCGAGCCCGGGATAACCCAGTTCGGAAGCTGAGGAATAGGTAAGTTCATAATCGTCCCATAATTTATCTGTTATTCTGTCCATATCGGTATTAACCTGCTCTAAACGAGTTTCAAGCCGGTTATACTCCATAAATAAATTATCACGGTTATGGGTTTGGTCACGAATACGGGTACGCAGCCCCTGCAGGTCCGCATCACCTTTGCGGACCTCATTGTTTAAATCCGCAAGAGAATTTTCGAGTGCTGCGATATCGGATTCATGCGCGGCGCTTTCGAGACCGATTGACTCAATCTTGTTTTGTATATTGATTATGTTTTCATTATTATTATAAATTGTCTGTTCTATCCGCTCGGTTTGTTCATCGATCGCGTTTATCGCTTCAACGGTAAGCGAAACGGATTTTTCAACCGATTCCATATCCTTTTGCTGAGCGGTAATTCTCAGACGCAGGGTATTATAATCTTCCTGTTTTTGCGATATGGTTTTTGAAAGGGTTTTATGCTCGAAATCCAGCTCATCTATATTTGCTTTTAAACGGGTGATGTTGCTCTCCTCAGACGATATTGTAAGTTCGATTGTCTCAATTTCAGTATCATTGCTTTCGTTTAGCAGATCAATTTCGTTATATTCCTTTTTTTAATTATTCAGACTGT
>JAQVWU010000133.1 GCA_028709565.1 Eubacteriales bacterium | reverse complement strand
TTCATATTCCCTCCCTAAAGCGATTGATGTTATTAATAATTTAATGATATCACAAAAACTCCCGCTTGTAAATACAATATTTATCAAAAAAAGGCTTGCAGTCCCGGGCTTTAAGGTTTATAATACCTGTAATTATTCCATACAGCAATCACAAATCCGCAAAAAACATAACAAAAGGAGTAAAACATGAAGGGTATAACAACAAACGACATTGACGGCTATATGAAGGCATATGCCGCCGACCCCAAATCCCGGCTGCTGACAAACGCGCTGTTCAAGGCAAATCTGTCAGACCTGGCCTTCTGCGGCGAGGCGCTGGGCAGGCAGAACTTCCTGTTCTCAATCGACATCAAAACCATGGCCTCCACCAATCAGAAGAGCACCGGACGATGCTGGCTTTTCGCCGCGACAAACCTGCTGCGCGAACGCATTGCAAAGGAAAAGAACCTGGAGAACTTTGAGCTCTCCCAGTCCTGGCTCGCCTTCTGGGATAAATTCGAGCGCTGCAACTACTTCCTCGAATCGATTATAGCCACCGCCGACCGGGACATCGATGACCGCACCGTATCCTTTATACTGCGCACCGGTGTGCAGGACGGCGGCCAGTGGGATATGTTCGTCAATATAGTCAACAAATACGGCATTGTGCCCAAGGACGCCTTCCAGGAGACGGCCCAGTCCTCCGCCACCGGCGCCATGAACGGGCAAATCAACCTCAGCCTCAAGCATAACGCCGCGGCGCTGCGCAAAATGGCGGCAGCCGGCGCCTCCGCAGACCAACTGAGAGCGGCAAAGGACAAAATGCTCGCCCCCCTCTATACCTTCCTGGTCAGCTGCTACGGCGTACCCCCGGCCGCCTTTGACTTTGAGGGCAGTGACAAGGACGGAAACTACTTCATTGAGCGGGATTACACCCCGTTTTCCTTCAGAGAAACATACATAGGCGATATGCTTGGCGATTATATCTCGATAATAAACGGACCCACCGCCGACAAGCCCTTCGATAAACTGTATACCGTCGAGTTTCTCGGCAACGTGGCCGAAGCACCCCCGGTAAAATACATCAATCTCGAAATGGCCGAGTTCAAGCATCTCGTGCTCAGCCAGCTCAGGGACGGCGAGATCGTATGGTTCGGCAGCGACTGCGGCAAGGCGGGCGAGCGGTCCAAGAATCTGTGGGACACCGCGCTGTATGAATACGACGCCCTGACCGGCCTGGATACAAGCCTCACCAAAGCCGAAGAACTGGATTATCTCAACAGCGCCATGAACCATGCCATGGTCATCACCGGCGTGCACCTGGACGATGACCTGCCGGTAAGATGGAAGATAGAGAACAGTTGGGGAACGGCCGACCCCAACGGCGGCTATTTCTTCATGAGCGACGGCTGGTTTGACGACTACGTCTATCAGGCGGTCATCCACAAAAAACATCTCGGCGATAAAGCCGCACTTGCCGATACCGAACCGGTAATACTCAAGCCCTGGGACCCCATGGGCACGCTTGCGGACTGAGCGTTTGAAAACCGGACCGGTTTGGCTGACCCTTTCGGCAATCGTCCTGTGCGTTGCCATATCGGCGGCGGCCGCCTATATCTTCCCCCATGCCGGCACCCGGCTGGCGCGGGGTGAGGCTTATCTCGCCAAAGGCGATACGGCCGCCGCCCTCGCCGAATTTGAGCATGTACTGCAAAGCGGAGCGGAAAAAGAGGCGACGGAAGCGACCGCTCTTGCTTTAATTCAAGCCGGCAGCGGTATGGAAGGGGAGATTCTTGCGCCTGACACCGGGCCGCAGATACAGCCGCCGGAGGACTATGTCATCCAATGGCAGGACCCCGCCCTCGAGTCGCTCATCCGCGCCGCCCTTGACCGCGAACACGGGGATATCCTCGCCTCCGAGCTCGGGGGTATTTACGATATATGCGTCCTGGGCAGCCGTTATACCGGTATCAACATGCTCTCGCGGGGCAGTCCTGACGACTTCTCCGCCCTGCTGGCCGAATACGAATCCGAACGCGCCGGCTATGAGGGTATCTCCCTGTCCGGCCTGTCCGATCTGCGGCATTTCGGCGAGCTGGCCCTTGTGCTGCTGTACGACTGCGGCAGCCCCGCCGGCGCGCCGGAATCGGTTGCGGTTATTATTAAATAAAAACGGGATTATCAGCTATGAATATATACCGCGCCGCCCTGACCGGACTCCTTCCGGCGATGATAATCAGCGCCCTCCGGCTTTTTAAGCCGAAGGGGCGGAGACGGGCCGCGCTTTTTTGCCTTGCCGTGTTATGCGCCGCCGTCCCGGCGCTTGTTCCGAAGTCGGCCGCCGGGGCCGGGGAGGAGAGCGCGGATATGCTTCTGAGCCGGTGCCGCGCCTATCTGATGGGAGAAACGGCCATAAACGATTCGCCGCGCAATATGTACAGCCGCCTCGCCGCCGCCGTTGACGACCCGGAGGCGAGGGCGTATCTCGAGAACGAAGGGCTCAATCCCGCCGCGGCCGATCTGTGCCGCCGGCTGCGGGATAAAGCCGGTGCCTGTTCCGACCGCGCTTCCGCCTATATGACCCTCGCCGAACTGGAATATCTCCTCGGACGCGAAGGCCGGGCGGAGGAGGCAATCGGCGGGGCCTTTTCCTATGTGCCCGATGCTTCGGATATCGCCGTCCACGCCCTCTCCTCCGATTTTGCCGCCTTCGCCGAAAAAGAGAGGGCATTGTTCGGCCGGCTGGCGGAACTCCCCTCCGGCGGCAGTGATTTCAGCCTGCCCTATGCTTTGATTTACGCCGGTGAGTCGGCCGTCACCCTGCCCCGTGACCCGGCGGACCGCCTTCTGCTGCTTGACGGTCCCCGGTCGTATATTATCCCCTCCGGTCCCTCGGGCTTTGTCCTGCCCGCCGATATCGAAGGGGGAGCATATACACCGATGCTGTCGGACGGGGAAAACTCGGATATCGGCAGCCCCCTTTATGTCACCCGGGGGATGACCATAACCGAAGCGGGCGGTCTGAGTTTCTCCGCCTGCGCCGCCCGGTCCATAGACGGGGCGACCGAAATGAGCGGTATGGTTTCGCTGGGCGGACGGCTGCGATTCAACGGAAATGTGACCGTCCGGAACGACGGTCTTGTATTCGATTCGGCATATGTCGTGTTTGCCGCGGGTCCCCTCGCCGGCGGCGCGCTCACCGTCAGTCCCGACGGCCCGGCCGCGCTGCGGGAGGGGGAGGCTCTCTTCACCGGCACCGTAACAGCCGGCGGGCTGCGCCTCGAGGGCGTGGAGATTGTCGTGGGCGCCGATTATATGCGATTGCGGCGCGCAGGGGCAACGAGCGTGCTGTCCCGGGCGGTCTCGGCGCTGCTCTCGGACGGATATATCACCGCCTCAATCGGCGGGGATATGGGCGGCGGGGCGCTCTTCTCCCCCCATACCGACCGCCTGCCCCCGGAGGTTGAGGTTACGGCCGCATACGACGGCGGATATATGCTGCTGACCGTTATCACCGGGGAAGACTGTATTGTGTCGGCCGGCGGAGTGTCCTCCCGGGGCGGCAGCTTTGTGTACCGCGCGCCGCGGGTGCCGGTGATTGAGCTGACGGCCGAGGATGAATCCGGCAACCGGACCCTGGTTACCGTCACCGCGGAGCGGGAACTGCCGCCGCGCGGCGCTTTCCGTCTGTATGACCACGCCGGCTTTGTCATAATCGCCGCGGCCATCGCCCTGAACACATCGGCCGCCGCGCTGTTTGTCACCGGCAAAACGCGCCTCTTTATCGGAAGGAGAGCGTCTTTCGCCTCGGTCCTGGCTGTATCGGCCGGCGCGCTGTACTTCGCAATGAGCGCCCTGTCCGGATATATCAAAACGGTCTCCCCCGCCTTTGCTTCGGCCGCCCTGTCCTCCCCCGCATTCGCTTATGATATCATACTGGCGCGGGACCGCTCGGCCGCCTTCGGGCTTGTTCTGACCGCGGCGGCGCTCTTTATGTGGATAAGGGTGAGGCGTCAATCACACTGAGTCCCTTCGCACGCAGCCGCTCCTCGGCATGCCGCTTTATGAGGGCATAGATTATTGCGAAGACCGGCACGCCTATGAACATGCCGAACGGACCCAGCAGCCCGCCCATGAACACCACCGATACCATTATCCACACCGAATCCAGGCTGACGCGGGTCCGCAGTATATGGGGCTCTATAATATAAAAGTCAATCTGCTGAAGGATTATAATAAGCAGAATAAACCATACGGTCATGGTATGGTCGGATAAAAATATGATAAAAGCCCCCGGGACGGCGCCGAGAAAGGGACCGATATAGGGTATGACATTGGTCACCCCCACAAGCAGCCCGACGAGGGGGGCATAGGGCATGCCGAACAGGCTCATAAAGACAAAGCAGAGCAGCCCGAGAATCGCGGCGTCGATAAGCTTGCCGCAAACGAACTGCAAAAAGCACTGATTTGCCAGACCGGCAATTTCGCCCAGCCCTTCTCTGATTCCGGCGGGCAGCAGCGTTTCGGCGATAAACCGCACCCGCTCCTCAATCGCGCGGCGGGAGGCGAGATAATACAACGATATGACAAGCCCGAGGGCGATGTTTTTGGTTTCGGTCACCAGATTCATGAGCGCGGCGATGACATGGGGGGTAAGGTCGGAGAATAAATCATAGGAATCGTCAATCATCCGTTTTATGATATCCGCGGCGCCGTCTCCGAAGAAAAAGGGCAGCGGAATAAACCGGTCAACCGCTCTTTCAATCCAGTCCCCGGCAGCGGCGATATAACCGGGCAGCTGTGCCTCAAGGTCACGATATCCGTCCATCGCGCGGGGTATGATTATAACGGCAAACAGGGTTATCCCCGCCGCCACCGCCAGGTATGTAAGAGCGAGGGAGAGCGCCCTTTTAAGTTTGTGGCGGGATTTTCTGTCGATAAAGGCAAACACCCGCTCCTCAAAAAAGCGCTGAGCCGGACCGAGCAAAAAGGCCATAACCAGCCCGTAAATCACCGGCTTGAGGGTGTTGAGCACAAAAACGATGCCGCCTGCGATATCGGTAAAATACAGCCCGACAAACACGCAGAGCAGTGTAAACAATATCACAAGCAGCACATAAACGGCGATGGTGCCGTAACGGCTGTCCGGCTGAAAGCTCATCATGTTTCACCCTCGTATTTTACGTTTTTATAATTTTCCGCGTTGTTCTTAATATTTTGTCCGCCGGCCTTTTTGGCGATGCGCCGGTTGACCAGGCCGGTGAAGCCGACATACAGCAGCGCGAAGAGGGGGACACCGACAAACATGCCCGCAACACCCAGCAGACCGCCGGACACCGTAACGGCGACGATAACCCCCAGCGAACCGAGTCCGGTGGTCTCCCCCAGGATTTTCGGGGCGATTATATTGCCGTCAATCTGCTGTATTATGATGATAATAACGATAAACCATATCACCTTTGAGGGATCTGCGATATAGATTATCAGCGCGGCGGGTATGGCGCCGATAAACGGTCCGAAAAAGGGGATAATATTGGCGGCGCCTATTATCACGCTGATCATCTGATAATAGGGCATGTCGAACAGAGCCAGCACGATAAAGGTCACAATGCCGACAATAAGCGAATCGAGCAGCTTCCCTATTATAAAACCGCCGAAGGTTTCATCGGTAAAGCGCAGAAAAGCGACAATCCCGTCCCCGGTTTTTTGCGGCAGGAAGGCATACATGGTCTTTTTGAGCTGAACGGTGATCCTTTCCTTTGAATGGAGAAAGTAAACCGAAAGGACGATACCCAGCAGTGCGTTTTTGAGCTGACCGAGCAGACCGGCGAAGAAGCCGGTTATATACCGCGTGATGTTATACGAATCGGATATCCATTCGCTGAGATAGCCCTTAATCCTGCCCATATCGATAAAGGACGAGCCGGCGCGCCCGAAGGCGGATATTGTCCCCGCTCTGCTCACGAGGTCGTTATAGCTGATCACTATCTGAGGGATAACCGACGCGGCAAACAGCGTAGCCATAACAAAAAACACGGCGTAGGTCAAGGTCAGCGAGAGCACGCGGACGGCTTTGGGGCGCCTGACAAAGGCGAACACCCGGCGCTCGCAGAGCTTGATAACCGGATTGAAGAGATAGGCTATGATAAAGCCGATGATAATCGGATTGAGCAGCTTTACAAAGCCGGACGCAGCCGCCGCGACGCTTTTTATGTTAATAACCAAAAAGACACACAGCACGACGGCCGCCGCCACGGCGCAGGCGTACAGCGCGGCGGCGGTATATTTTTTATTCCATTCTATCTTCATCGGAAACTCCTTACGCGCTATATGATAAATGAAAAACCTGCCGGCTGATTTAATTGCGTTTTTGATGTTCAGCCCGCCTTACATTGATAATTTTTTATGATTATGATATAATTATGCCTGAGCTAAACAGCTAAAATCCGAAAACCGATATATAACAAACGGAGACATTTATGAAAAAGCTAATTTTCGACACCGATCTGGGCGGTGACTGCGACGACGTGATGGCGCTGAATCTGCTGCTCGCCTGCGAAAGGACAAAGGAATGCCGGCTGCTGGGCGTGACCTATTCGGCGGACGCCCGGGCCGCCGTCCCCTGCATACACGCCATCCTCCGCCAGCACCGGCGCGGGGATATACCCGTCGGCACTAACCCCGTTCCCGAAGACAGCGCGGCCCTGTCCGACGTCTACGCAAGCCGGGTCGCCGCCGCCTTTGATACCCCGGACAGCGTAAAATATGCAGACGCCCCGGATGCCGTCAGACTGCTCAGGCGGCTGCTCGCCGAAAACGACGGTGTAACCCTCTGCGTGACCGGATTTCTGACAAACATCGCCGCCCTGCTCCGCTCCGGACCCGATGACATCTCCCCCCTCAACGGTGTCGAACTGGTCGCCGCCTCGGCCGAAGAGCTCGCAATAATGGGCTGCAGCTTCGCCCACGCCATAGGCGGCGAGGCTTTTTCCGAATGGAATATAAAATGCGACATCCCGGCGGCGCAGACCGTATTTACACTGTGCCCCTCGCCCGTCGTCATCTGTCCCTTCGAGGTGGGCCACAACATGATTACCGGCGCGGCGATGGCGGCCCGGGGACCGCAATATCCCGATGCCCTCTGCTATATCCTGCACGGCAGCGCCGGCGGCCGTGATTCCTGGGACCCGGCCACCGCGCTGTACGCCGTGAGGGGGACGGGCGACCTGTTCACCATGTCGGAATACGGGAACTGCCGCATTGACGATGACGGCATCTCGTATTTTGAGCCCGGCGGGAACCACCGCTGTCTCGGCCCGGCGCTCACAAAACCGGAAATCGCCTCGGTCATAGACGATGTCGTCTCCGTTCTGTATACGCCGTGACCGATACGCGCACCGTTATCGACGCCTGCCCCTCCTATGACGACGCGGAGAGGGTTATCGCCTCCCAGTTTGAGGCGCTCGGGGCGGACTCCGCCTTTTTTGCCGGCAAGAAAACGGTTATCAAACCCAATCTGATTTTTAGCGCCCCGCCCGAAAAA
>JAQVWU010000132.1 GCA_028709565.1 Eubacteriales bacterium | reverse complement strand
AGAGACGGGCGGATCTGAAAGAGACGGGCGGATCTGAAAGAGACGGGCGGATCTGAAAGAGACGGGCGGATCTGAAAGAGACGGGCGGATCTGAAAGAGACGGGCGGATCTGAAAGAGACGGGCGGATCTGAAAGAGACGGGCGGACGCGCAATGCACGCTCCTACGGTTGTCGGGAGTATTGTATGTACAACAACAGAATACATACACTGTGTATATGTGGTATGAAAATATGTCTGTTAATCCGATGACACCCGGATGCATGGCAGTATTCACGCGGGCGGAGCAAGCACCGCAGCCCTACGGACTTTGTGCGAATTAATACAAAGCCGCCGAATTTTACACGGTACTTAAAAATCTTATGCCTGTATATCGTCTATAATTCGTAATAACAAACGCAACCTCGTAGGGACGCGCATTGTGTCAAGTCCGGAGGTTATAATTACGTTATCGGCATGCAGTATGATCGCCTTTTGGCAGACCCTGTATTAAATTATAAAAAAGGCCTGTGTTTTTACACAGGCGATATGATTCTAAAAATTATACATCAAAAGCCAGTTGTGCAGCAGCGCCGACCACTGGGCTACGTTGGCGTTGTTTTCGGCCAGGCCCAGACCGTGAACGCCGTAGGGGAATACATGCAGTTCGGTGGGTATGTTCTTTTCTTTGAGGGCTGCCGTCATGTCCAGGCTGTTGCGCAGGTGGACCCCTCCGTCCTCAAAGGTATGCCATATGAACATGGGGGGCATGTCATCCCGGACCGAGAGTTCGCCGGACAGTTTCTCCGCCAGTTCCGGGTCGTGATCTTTCCCCAGCAGGTTTTCCTTTGAGCCGCCGTGGCCGTATTTTTTCAGTGAGACGACCGGATAGCACAGTATGCCGGCGTCGGGGCGCGATGATACGGCGTCGATTTCATCGCCCTCTTTGCCGTAATCAAAATGCTCGCAGGCCGTGACCGCCAGATGTCCGCCGGCGGAAAAGCCGAGGATACCGATCTTCCCGGGATTGATGTTGAACCGGTCGGCGTGATACCTGACATAGCGGACGGCGCGGGTCACATCCTCCAGCATGACCGGATGCCGGTATGGCGCTACGCGGTAGTTGAGTACAAATGAATGAATACCCGCTTTGTTTATCATCCGTGAAATAGGCTCGCCCTCGTGGGGGGCGCGGCCCGCATAGCCTCCCCCGGGCGCGACGATAACGCAGCCGCGGCGTTCATCGCCGGCGGGATAGGGGGTGAGGGTCGGTTCGGGCTGGCCGAAATCGGGATTAAAATAAGGCGCACCGTTTTCCCATAACTTTAACATCGTATAATCGTTACCTTTCATAGTCAATTCATAGTCCAGCTATTATAAATGCCAGACTGAATCAAATAATATTTAATATCTTTTGTATTATATAACCGGCCATTAAAAGTCCCGCCACGGCGGGCACATATGACACTGTTGCCGGTGTCCTTGAACCGGTTCTGATCGGTTCTTCGGGGCTCCACAGCACGTCAACACCGCTTATACCCCGTTCCCTGAGTTCGCGGCGCATGACCCGGGCCAGCGGACATACGGAGGTTTTCGAGATGTCGCCGATTCTGAGGGCGGCGGCGTCCAGCTTGTTGCCCGTTCCCATGCATGAGATAACGCCGATACCCCGCCGCTTTGCCTCCTCAATTATCAGCAGCTTGGCGGTGACCGTGTCTATCGCGTCGCAGATAAAATCGGGCGCCGCGCCGTCGATAATACCCTGCGTATTGTCCGCGTCCGCCCTCAGACGCAGGGGGCGCGCCTCAAGGGAGGGATTTATGCGCACCGCCCGCGCGCAGAGTTCGTCGGCTTTGGGGCGGCCGACATTGAGCGTGTCGGTGATAATCTGCCGGTTTAGATTGCTTTCGGCGATGACATCGTGGTCCACCACCGTCAGCCTGCCGATGCCGGCCCGGACCAGTCCTTCGGCAACATATCCGCCCACACCGCCGGCGCCGAAGAGCAGCACCGACGATTGCGTAAGTCTGCGCACCCCATCGGCGCCCAGCAGCGGCACCTCGCGGGACAGCCATTCGGGTATTTCGTTTTTGTCCATTGCCATTCATATTCTATTCGTATTTTATTCGTATTATTTATATATTTTTTATATATTATGCTTTATTATCGGCGTTTGGCCCTGTTATCCGGGTTGGGCGCCGTGTCGCTCTTGATGATTACGCAGACCACCATCTTTACAAAGGCTTCTTTGACGAATCCGATTTTGGTCAGCGGGGTGAATATCCCGCGCAGCGGCACCTCACGGTAATACTGGGGCTTTATGCGCATTTCTTTGAGGATTCTGCCGAAGCGGGCGACGGTCATGCGGTTTATATAGCTGATATATTCGCGTCCGTACCGGTCGGCCGAGACACGCAGGTTTACCCGCTCTTTTCCGTCCGGCAGATCGGCCGTCAGCTCGCGGTAGGCCCTGATCAGCGCCCTTTCGGAAAACAGGAAGTGTACCCAGGGTATGTTTATCGCGTCGCTCATATGCGCGCCGAAGGGATGGCCGTAAGGCGGAAAATTGATATATATATGGCCGTCGGGATGCACCAGCCGCAGCATCTCCTCCAATACCTTTTGCGGTTCGGACACATGCTCCATCGTGTCGTTTAATATTATCGTATCGAATGTATTGTCCGGAAAGGGCAGCTGTTCGGCGGAGGCGCAGATAAAATTAAAGCTGCGGGAATATCCCAGCTTGGCCGCCAGCTGCATAGCCTCCCGTTCGTAGGACTGCACGATGTCCACGCCGGTTACGCGGGCGGCGCCCAGCTTGAGATAGTACATGCTCTTCCCCGCGGCTCCGCAGCCGACGTCAAGCACCTTCTTTCCCTCAAACATAAAGGAAGGCTTGTATTTGTCGGCGTAACATTTTAAGGTGTCCGCTCCTTTTTCATATTGCCATTCGGCGTAGGTTTTTTCCCCCGCGTTCGCCAGGTTGAATGGATGAACCACTTTGGGAAATATTTTATTCGCGCCTTTGATAATGGCTGTGGATATCGCCATATGAGCTCCGTTTCCCCGCGTACAGCGGTCTTTTTTTATTGCTGTTTTTAATTATTGCTCGTATTCCGCCAGTATCTGCGGCAGTCGTATCATTATCTCATCGGTGCGCAGCCGGTCGACGGTATAGGCCTTTCGCAGCAGCTCCGACGGGATACAGTCGTCATACTTTTCAAAGACGGGTGATTCATTGCCCCCGACAAGGGCGCTCTTGTCAATGCCCTCCGCGCCGATTTTATCGCACAGCCGGCGTATAAGTCTGTAATCGTCGCCCTTCTCCATCTTAAAGGTCATATAATAACAGCCGTCAAACTCCAGGCCGGAGATTTTCGCCTCGCCGCCGTTACGGGCGATGAATTTGCGCAGCGTCCTGAATGACCGGGTGCCCAGCCACGGGAACAGGCACCAGGTATATCCGCCCAGATGCACGAGGGAGCGCTCAAGCATACCCGTGTTGCGCGCCAGATTGCGGACAACCTCCAGCCTTTGCCGCGCGTTGCGCTTGAGATAGGGATATACGGTATCCTCGGTCAGCACCTGCTTCATGCGCTCGAGGATGCGCGTGTGTATCTCGCCGTAATCGCCGGGCCATTCGATCTCCATCTTGCCCCTGACCGGCTTTACATAGATCAGCTTGCGCGGGATGTCCAGTTCCTCAACCTCCCAGACCCGTCCGGCAAGTGCAAAGCGGTCCCCCACCGGCGGCGGGGCGGTTATCGTGCCGATCTCGTCCGATTCGCACCGCACGGTATAATCCTCGCTGTCCTTGAAAACCGCGAGGAATTTAAAGCTGTTAATCAGACGTTCGCCCCGCAGACCTATTATGCACTCTTTTTCCTCGGTCATCTCGATATAATCGTTCTGCAGCATGGACAGCAGCAGCGTTTTATAGTGCTCTTTGGTGATATGCGCGAAGGGAGGCAGCGACATTACCCGCCCGGCCAGCGCTTTGAGGGAAAGGGAACCCGATGAAGCCAGAATGCTCAGCGTCTGCTGGAACATCAGACTCAGGGGCATTTTCTTTATCCTCGGCGGTTCGATAAAGCGCTCCTCCAGATAAAGCTGAATAATGGCAATGGCCCGCAGAAACCCCCAGGGTATCATCTGCGGCAGGGGGGTATTGGGCAGAAAGTCCTCCTCGCGGAATACCATCATCATCTCGGGTGGATTGCCCCTGCGGCCCGAGCGGCCGATGCGCTGCAGCAGGCTCTGCACCGAATTGGGCGAATCCAGCTGAACCACCCGTTCCAGCCGGCCTATATCGATACCCAGCTCCAGGGTGACGGTGGCGCAGGTTACCGAGTGGATGTCGTCGTCCTTGAGCTTTAACTCGGCTTCCTCCCGTATGGCCGCCGACAGATTGCCGTGATGGATCATAAATATGTCCCGCTCTCCCCGGTGTTCGGCAATCTGGCGCAGGGTAGCCGTCACGTATTCGGTTTCCTCCCGTGAATTGGAGAAGACAATGCATTTCTTGTCTTTTACGCAGTCGTATATATATTCATAACCCGGGTCCAGTTCGGCTATACCGTCCTCTTCCGGTTCGGGGGAGCGCTTGGCGTTGAGGCCGTCCGACTGGTCGGCGGCGTCGTTCTGGATAAAGAAGTGCTCCACTCCCAGCCGCCATTTGGTCCGGGTCTGCTCGGGGGGCGGCGCCTCGGTTTCCCGTCCGGTGCCCGCGCCCAGCCATTGGGCGGCCAGCTCCGGATCGCCGATGGTGGCCGACAGGCCTATACGCCGCGGCGTGTGTCCGATCAGCCGCGCCAGCCGCATAAGCTGGCAGATAATCTGATTGCCCCGGTCGGTGCCGGTCATTATATGAATCTCGTCTATAACGATAAAACGCAGGTCGGAAAACATGCGGATGACATCGTTGGAGCGGTTCATGAGCATGCCCTCCAGCGATTCGGGCGTGATCTGCAGTATACCCGCCGGGTTTTTCATCGCTTTGTTTTTATGGGAGGCGGCGACATCCCCATGCCAGTGGAAGACCGGTATACCGCTCAGGTCCAGCAGCTCGTCCAGCCTTAAAAACTGATCGTTTATCAGGCTCTTGAGGGGGGCTATATAGAGCGCGCCGAAGGAGGACGGGGGCTCTTCGTGGAGCATCGATATGATGGGGAAAAAGGCGGCTTCGGTCTTGCCCGACGCGGTGGAGGAGGAGAGCAGCAGATTGGAATCGGTTTCAAACAGCACCCGCGCGGCTTCCAGCTGGACGCCGCGGAGGTTTTCCCAGCCACTACGGTAGATATAATCCTGTATAAAAGGCGCGAATCGGTAAAAGACCTCGGACATTATATTTCTCCGGTTTCGTGTTTATTTGCCGCCGTCATCGGTCAGCATGCCGATAAATCGCTTTGACGCCGATGAATGGGGGTAATTTTTTTTATATATCAGATAGAAATCCCGCGGCGGAAAGGGCTTATCGAGACGAATCTCACGCAAAAGCCCGCCGGCGATATCCTCGCGGGCGAAATCCTCCACGATACAGGCAATGCCGATACCCCGGCGCGCGAAATCCAGCACCAGGTCGGAGGTCGCCAGCTCTATTGCCGGCGCGCGCATGGACGGGGGCAGCAGCGAATCCAGGTAGGTGCGGGTCGAGGTCCCCTTTTCCAGCATAATCAGGGGATAATCCGCCAGCTCTTCCGCACGGACCGGTCTGCCGTCGGCGCCGACGGCGTATTTGTCCGAGGCGATGACTATATCACGTATCTTTCTGACCGGTACGAGCTCCATACCCGCCGCCTCGGCCTGATTGACCGGCCCGCTGATCACGCCGAAATCGATCTCGTCGGCGCGCAGCTCCCTGATTGTACGGGGGGTGGGCGCGTTTGTGACCGACAGGCGCACCGCCGGATACAGAAGGTTGAAGCGCTCGATATAATCCAGCAGGTAAAAGCGCAGCGTCATGTCGCTGGCACCCACGCGGAGTACCCCGCCCGCCAGGGTGTGAATGTCCCGCAGCTTGTCCTCACCGGCTTCCAGATAGATAAAGGCCTTTTTGACGTATTCGTACAATACCTCGCCCTCCGGGGTAAGCCTGATACCCCGGCTTTCACGCTTGAACAGCTTTGTGCCCAGCGCCTCCTCAAGGGACATAATCGAACCGGACACCGCCGGCTGGGACACAAACAGCCGTTTCGCCGCGGCGGAAATGCTGTCCGATTCCGCCGCGGTAAGAAACACTCTGTACAGGTCGGGTCTTCCGTTCATATTTTAACTTATTACGCTTTTTACGTTTTATTTATAATTGAGACAGGGGATTCTGTCTGTGACACTCCTCGATGACGGCAATCTGCTGTCTGACCTGACGGGGCGTTATCTCCATGGGCGTGCCTTCGGTGAGGTAGGCGTAAATCATGTTATAATAGTTGGCCACCGCATTGTCAAAGGCCCCGGAATCGGCGGAGGTCCAGTTTTCGGTGTGGAACTCCAGCTTCTCGCCGCAATACGCGGGGGTGCCGTTCGGTTTGCTCAGCGGTTCGCGGATTAGCTTCTGTTCGGGTGCCTCATCGGCGATATAATACTTCCATTCGATATTTGTCATGCTGCCCTTGAGTCCGCCGCGGGTACCCATAATTTTATAGGTATGGGTCGGGTAAGCGTCGCAGGAGGAGATGGACAGGTCAATGAGCGGCTTGCCCGGTGCGGTCATTATCAGCTTAACATAATCCTCGGCGTCGCCGAAGGTGTTGGCGCGGTCCATTTTACACATGATATCGGGCATACCGTCGTACATATCCAGCAGGTTGAGGGCCTGGTCCAGGGGATGCGGTCCGGTATTGAGCAGGTTGCCGCCTTTGAAGGACTGCAGGGTCTGCCAGTCCCAGCGGCGCGCGTAACCGTTGAATGCGATGGAAATCTCGACGATGCGGCCCAGTTTCCCCTCCGCCAGCACCTTTTTAATCTGCCTGAAATAGGGGGTGAGTCTGGATTGCTGAAAGACATTGTACATCTTTCCGCTCTTCTCCGCCGTCTTTATCAGGTCATCCACCTCGGCGGCGCGGCTTGCGGCGGGTTTTTCGCAGATGACATTGAAGCCCGCTTCCAGCACCTCCTTTGTAATCGGATAATGGAGATGACTGAAGGACGCGTTTACCACGATGTCGATGTCATCGCGTCTCAGCAGCTTTTTATAATCGTCATATACATCGCAGCCGTATTCCGCGGTCGCCCTCTCACGCCGTTGGGCGATATTGTCGGCCACCGCGACCAGGGTGAACCGTTCCTTTGCCGCCTCCGTCGCGAAGAACGCCCCGTGGATATCCCTGCCGCTGCGTCCCTGACCTATTATTGCCATATTGAATTTTTTCATATCCGTAACACCGTACCTTTCGTTATTGGTATTAATATGCTGTACCATACATTCTAACAAAGTATACCGGAAAAATCAAGCTTTTTTATCATATATCCGACCAATATCCGACCAATATTCGAATAAAAGCAAACCGCATATTGAAATTAATAGAATTATGAGATAATATATAATCGGCAATTGGCAGACAATTAAAATAT
>JAQVWU010000131.1 GCA_028709565.1 Eubacteriales bacterium | reverse complement strand
GAGGTTAAGACACCGCCCTCTCACGGCGGAAACAGGGGTTCGATTCCCCTACGGGTCACCAGGAGCGGCGCAGCGGCGTCGCTCGACTTTTTTATTGTCTGGTTGCTTAGTTGCATAATTGCATAATCGAAGAAAGATGCGGAGGTATCATTTATATGTATGTTCTAAAGGGAAACGCTATGGTTGGACAGTCGGGTGGACCTACGGCTGCGATAAATGCCACACTGTCGGGAGTAATTCGCGGAGCGTTTGAAAGCGATGCGATTTTTAATATATACGGAGCTTTTAACGGTATTCAGGGTATGCTCGAAGGCCGTTATTGCACCCTTAATGAAATTATAAAGGGTGAGGAAGATTTATGCCTTCTTGAAAACACACCGGCCGCCGTTCTCGGTTCATGCCGTGTAAAATTACCCGATCCGGAAAAAAGCGATACGGAATATAAAAAAATATTCGATCTTTTTCGCAAACTGGATATTCGATATTTCTTCTATATAGGAGGAAACGATTCGATGGATACCGTTGCGAAACTGAACGCGTATGCGGCTGTAATAAAACACGATATCCGTATTATAGGTGTTCCCAAAACAATAGATAACGACCTTGTGGGTACCGATCACACGCCCGGATACGGGTCCGCGGCAAAATACATCGCGGTGTCAATTCAGGAAGTAATCCGTGACTGTGCTGTATATACGGTAAATGCGGTTACAATAGTTGAAATTATGGGGCGTGACGCCGGCTGGCTTACGGCAGCATCTGCTTTGCCGCGCATTATAACGGGCGCCGCGCCGGATCTGATTTATCTGCCCGAATGCACATTTGATTATGAAGAATTTTTTACCGATATTAATGCTGCGCTTGACAAACATCCGAATGTTGTTATCGCAGTATCCGAAGGTATCCGATTTTCCGACGGAAGCCTTGTAGGAGCGTCGGAACAAAGCGGAAAGACCGATGCGTTTGGACATAAATATCTGTCCGGAACCGGCAAGGCGCTTGAGTTAGCCGTAAAAAACAGAATAGGCTGTAAGGTTCGTTCTGTAGAACTGAACATTTTACAGCGGTGTGCCTCCCATATCGCTTCGAAAACAGATATAGCTGAATCGGTCAGGGTAGGATATGAATCAATAACTGCCGCTGTTGCCGGTGTCAGCGGGCAAATGATGAATATTATACGTATATCCGACAATCCGTATAAAGTAATAACAGGACACATAGATATTAACAAGACGGCAAACGCAATTAAAAAGGTACCGCGGCATTTTATTAACGACCGCGGCAATAACGTGACGGACGAATGCGCCGAATATATTCTGCCCTTAATTGAAGGTGAAACCAATCCGATGTACAGAAACGGAATTCCGGTCCACTTTACGATAGAGCAATAATAAATTTAAATAATCGATTAAAGGAGCTGCTAATGAATATACACGATTTGGTATTGAAAACACGCAGTTATCGTCGGTTTGACGAAAACATTTCGATTTCCGGAGAAACATTATTGTCGTGGATCGACACAGCCAGGCTGACAATGTCGAGTGTTAATATTCAGCCGCTAAAATATTTCCTGTCATATAAAGCCGAAACAAACGTAAAAATACGTCCGCATGTCAGGTGGGCGGGTTTGCTGCGGGATTTTAACGGGCCCAAAGAGGGAGAAAATCCTTCGGCATATGTTATAATCTGTGTTGATAAAAGCATACAGGAAGCCACGCCGGAACGTTTTGCGAAGGATGTGGGTATAGCCGCACAGACAATCATGCTTGAAGCCGCGTCAGCCGGTTACGGCGGGTGTATGATAGGCAGTCTGAATATAAAAGAAATCGCGCTGGCACTTGATTTACCGGACAGCTGGCAAATAGCGCTCGTTTTAGCCCTGGGAAAACCTGCGGAAAAGGTTGTTTTGGAAGTACTTGAAGATGGCTGCCCGTCAGCTTATTATCGCGATACTGATGATGTTCATCATGTTCCGAAAAGAAAACTGGAAGATATTGTGAAATACTAGTGTTCGGCAAACCGTATACAATCGAACGAATAATAATAAATGAGCAGTATAACAGAAAAAGTTATAAAAATAACATTTGGTTAATAAATAAAACTTGACTAAAAAAGAAATATTTTATACAATTTAATTTGAATTAATTTTAAAAGGGAGAATAATAATGGATAGAGTATATAATTTTTCGGCGGGTCCTTCAATGCTTCCTCTTCCGGTGCTTGAAAAGGCAGCAAGTGAGTTAATTAACTACGGTGATACAGGTATGTCCGTTATGGAGATGAGTCATCGTTCACCGGCATATGAAAACATAATTTATGAAGCACAGAAAAAGCTGCGTGAATTAATGGATATTCCGGAAAATTATAAAGTTCTCTTTTTGCAGGGCGGCGCTTCGACACAGTTTGCGGCAGTTCCATATAATCTTCTTGTCGGTTCGGGTAAAGCGGACTATGTTATTACCGGTCAGTTTGCAAAAAAAGCATATACCGAAGCAAAAAAATACGGTGATATAAAACTTACAGCTTCTTCCGAGGATAGAAACAACACCTATATTCCCCGGCTTACACGGGCTGATTTTCGTGAAGATGCCGATTATGTCCATATATGCTTTAACAACACTATCTATGGGACTAAATATAACTATATTCCCGATACAGGCAATATACCGCTGGTTGCTGATATGTCATCATGTATTCTGTCAGAACCGATTGATGTGACCCGGTTCGGTTTAATTTATGCCGGCGCGCAAAAAAACATGGCGCCCGCGGGTCTTACCGTGGTAATTGTACGCGACGATTTAATTGGTCGTGCCAGACCTGACACGCCCTCGATGTTTGATTATAAAATCATGGCAGACAATGATTCAATGTATAACACGCCGCCCTGTTATTCTATTTATATGGCAAAATTGGTATTTGAATGGCTGTTGGAACTCGGCGGGCTGATGGCAATGGGTAAGATAAATAAACATAAAGCCGGTATTTTATATAATTATATAGACGACAGCAATTATTATATCGCTCCGGCGGAAAAGGAGTACAGGTCCATGATGAACGTTACCTTTATAACCGGTAACGATGAACTTGACAAAAAATTCGCGAAAGAAGCCGGAGCTTCATGCTTTGAAAACATAAAAGGGCACCGTTCCGTCGGCGGAATGAGAGCGTCAATTTATAACGCAATGCCGGTTGAAGGTATTGAAAAGTTAATCAAGTTTATGTCGGAATTCCAGAAAAAAAACCCTAAATAAAAAAATAAATTGTCGGAGAATATAATAATGAAAAAAGTGCAGCTGTTAAATAAAATCGCCAAAGCAGGACTTGATCTGTTTGACACATCGAAATACAGCGTGAGAGCAGACATTGACAATCCCGACGGTATACTGGTACGTTCCGCGGATTTATTGAAAATGGAATTTAGCAATGAATTAAAAGCTATAGCACGTGCCGGCGCGGGTGTCAATAATATTCCTGTACAGCGCTGTACAGAGCAGGGTATTGTTGTTTTTAATACACCCGGAGCAAATGCCAACGGTGTTAAGGAACTTACCATCGCTTCACTGCTGCTGGCGTCGCGGGATATTGTCGGAGGCATTAAGTGGATTAATGAGCAAACCGGCAAAGCGGGTATAGATAAATCGGTTGAAAAAGAAAAATCAAGATTCGCGGGTTCGGAGATAGAGGGCAAGACCCTGGGTGTTATAGGTCTGGGTGCTATAGGCGGTATGGTTGCCAACGCTGCCAGAAACCTCGGGATGGATGTTATAGGATATGACCCTTATATTACGGTAGACGCCGCATGGGGTCTGTCACGTTCGATAAAAAGAGCCTCGGGATATGATGAAATATATAAAAATTCCGATTATATTACACTTCACGCGCCTGCAACCGAAGAAACAAAAGGCATGTTTTGCGAAGCAGCGTTTGCAAAAATGAAAACCGGGGTCAGGATAATTAATCTTTCCCGCTCCGATCTTATAAACAATCGTGATATGTTAAAGGCCTTACAAAGCAAAAAAGTCGCATGTTATGTAACGGATTTTCCGACCGATGATATGGTGGGAGTCGAAGGTGTTATAGCAATTCCTCATCTCGGTGCTTCGACAAATGAATCGGAAGATAACTGTGCTCTGCTGGCGGTTCAGGAACTTATTGAATATCTTGAAAACGGCAATATAAAAAACAGCGTTAATTATCCCGATGCTTCAATGCCTCACGTAGGCGACTCACGTATTTGTGTTTTGCATAAGAACATACCAAATATACTGTCTCAGATATCCGCGGCAATTTCAGCCGAAAAGATTAACATTGAAAATATGCTGAATCGTTCAAAAAAGGAATATGCGTATACAATAGTTGAAATAATCGGCGATATACCAAAGATAACACTTGATACCCTGTATAATATAGATGGTATTATAAGAATCAACATTTATTGATTTGATTAATATATCCGAAATGGTTTCCGGATAATTAAGGAGGGTTTCTGTGGCATTAAATAAGCTTATGATGACCGCATTAAAAACGCTGTCGTATGCCGATATTGACGTATCGAAGAATTATAAAATCGACCGGCGTATACAAGAAATAATTAACCCTCCCGTAAAATCCGATTATAATATTTGGGATCATAAGATTGAATCGGGAGATTATGCAATACCTGTCCGGATATTTCAGCCAAGCGAACAAAAATCAAGCGATCTTTTATTGTTTTTTCATGGCGGAGGTTGGGTTGTCGGCAGTATAGATACCTATACCAACCTGTGTATTAATTTATGCGAATATACAGGCAGATGGGTATTATCGGTCGATTACAGGCTGGCACCCGAATTTCCGTTTCCCAATGCACCCAATGACTGCTACGCAGCAGCACACGCGGTATATCAAGAAGCGATACATTTCGGAGCAAATCCGGATAACACCGTTCTTATTGGTGACAGCGCCGGAGGCAATCTCGCGGCGGTAGTGAGTCTGATGGCCGCAGAGCGTATGGAATTTCCCGTCCACCGGCAAATTCTTATATATCCGTCAACAGGCAGTGACCATACATTACAGTCTGAATATAAATCGATAACTGAGTTCGCAAATGATTACCTTCTAACCTCTAAGCGTATTTGTGATTATCTTTCTTTATATTTGACAAAAGACGAGGATTATATAAATCCTTATTATGCTCCGCTGCTTGCGGAAAACCTAGAAGGACAACCCAAAACACTGATTATAACCGCCGAATATGACCCTCTTCGTGACGAGGGCGAAGCATACGCGAGGAAATTAGAAGAGGCGGGATGTACGGTTGAATTTCGCCGTATCAGTGATACCATTCACGGCTTTATTAAATTGCCCCGGACGTTCGAAGCAGTACGTCAAAGTTATATATATATATATAACTTTTTAAGAGAAAAGTTTTAATTTGTTTTTGAAAACCCAAAGTGATATTGGCGGTGAGATATCAAATGAGATTGAAATGGAGCAGACTGGATAACGCGGCAAAGATTTATCCTGCTTCGAGCACAAAAACCGATACGCATGTATTCAGGTTCGCCTGCGAATTAAATGAACCTGTAAATCCTGAAATTCTGCAATCTGCTTTGATTGATACCACGGCAATATTTCCTGTATATCAATATATATTAAAACGCGGTTTATTTTGGTATTATCTTGAATCTACGACGCTTACACCTATAGTAAGGCAGGAGTATAAACCTCCGTGCAATGAACTGTATGACCGAAATCAAAAAACATTACTTTATGAGGTGACCTATTTCGGCAATATAATAAATCTTGAAGTATATCATGTTTTAACCGACGGAACAGGAGCGATGAATTTCCTGCGGATTTTGGTTTCCAAATATCTGTCTGTTGTTCATTCGCTGCCGGAACCGGAAATCGATTATGATGCTTCACATATGCAGATGGCTGATGACAGTTTCAAGCGTTATTATAATAATAAACCATTAAAAAGACACCGGTTGATAAAAGAGCATACCAAAGCATACAGGATTAAAGGTCCGCGATTTGCGGAAAACAGAATAAAGATAATACGCGGTATGGTAAGCGTATCGGAAATTTTAAAGATAGCGCGCGGATACAATTCAACTCTGACCGCTTTTCTTGCAGCTTGTCTTATCCAGGCTATAAATGAAGAAATAACTGTAATGTCAAAAAAATATCCCGTTGTGTTGGCAATACCGGTAAACCTGAGGAATTATTTTAAGTCGGAATCAGCGCGGAACTTTTTCAGTATAGTATACACGGGATTTGATTCCTGTGTGGACAATATTCCATTTGATGAGATAGTAAAAAAAGTTAATAACGATTTGAAACACGAACTGACTGTTGAAAAAATGTCGGATAATCTTAATTTATTATATTCACTGGAACGTAATTTTTTTGTGCGTATTGCTCCTTTGTTTTTAAAGGATATTGTTTTAAAATTCGCTTACAGCAGAGCTTCTGCGCAAAGTACCGCAACTCTCTCGAATGTCGGAATTATAAAATTATCTGATTCAATAGCGCCGTATATAAAATCATTTGATGTATGTACCGGAACAAACCGTCTTCAGGTTTGTATATGTTCATATCTTGATAATTTATCTGTTAATTTTACCACCCCTTTTATAAGTTCAGACATACAAAGACGTTTTTTCCGTAAACTAACCGACCTTGGACTTGAAGTGGAAATAACCGCAAATCAAATCGCAGATGAATAGCAGATTTATAAGGGTAATATTCAAATGAAAAGTTGTGTAAAATGCAAAGTAACGGTACGCGGCAACCGATTAAACTGCCCGCTGTGCCAGAACAGTTTGACCGGAACAGGTGAAACCGACATATATCCGCATATACCGACAATATATCGACAATATATGAAATTTTTTAAATTTCTCGCGATGGGAACCATATCATTGGGTGTTATAGCAATAATGCTGAATATTATGCTGCCCCAAAGCGGGTATTGGTCTCTTTTTGTTGTATGCGGAATTGTTTGCTTTTGGATAATGTTAGCCTTCTTTATACCAAAAAGAAACAATATACCGAAGAATATAACATATCAGGTTTTTTTTCTGGCGATATTCAGTTTAATATGGGATTATATTACCGGCTGGAGAGGCTGGTCTGTTGATTTTGCCATTCCGATAATATTTATCGTTGGTATTGCCGCTTTATCTATTATACCGACACTTATGAAAATTCCGGTCAGTGATTATCTTATTTGCTTGGTTGCCGACGCATTATTCGGTTTTACCCCGTTTTTGTTTTTGTTATTGGGAAAAGTAAAGTATGTATATATGTCATATATCTGTATAACGTTAAGTATATTGACCTTTATTTCGCTGTTATTATTTGAAAGAAACAATGTTTTAAACGAAGCGCGGAAAAGGTTTCATTTGTAGAATTTATAATAAAAGATAAGCAGGTATTATAATCCGTAAAAAAGGAAGATAAATGAATATCGGTCTTGATATAGGCTCAACTACACTTAAAGCGATAGTTTTTGATGATGAATTTAATATAATATATAAAAAATATGAACGGCATTTTTCCAAAATAACAGAAAAGGCAGTTTGTATTTTT
>JAQVWU010000130.1 GCA_028709565.1 Eubacteriales bacterium | reverse complement strand
GATGACGGTTGCCGAACTTAAGTAACATTTTAGTATATTTTAAATACACGGCGCATCGATAACGGTTGTTATTGAAATAGTATTCAAATATAATTTAAATATACAGTAAAGGGGAACGATTATGTCAAACGCTAATTTAAATCTGGGTGCGCAGCTTTATACGCTTCGCGATTATACCAAAAACGCCGAAGATTTTGCCGAAACCATGAAAAAAACCGCTTTGATCGGATATAAATATGTTCAGGTTTCGGGGGTCGGGGCTTCTGTCACTCCGACGGTCATAAAGCATGCCTGTGAGGAAACCGGATTGAAGGTTATACTCACCCATACAAACCCTGCCCGCATACGCGACAATACCGAAGAGGTCATAGCAGACCATGATGTATACGGCTGCGAAGCGCTGGGCATCGGCGGTATTCCCTATGAGCATACCGAAGCCGGGTATATGAAATTCGCCGATGAATTCGCCCCGGCGGCGGCGAAATTAAAGGCGGCGGGCAAGGTGCTGCTGTATCACAACCATCGATTTGAGTTCGAAAAATACAACGGCAAATATGGTATTGAAATTATTCTGGAAAACACCGACCCTGAGGCCGTAATGCTGACATTTGACACCTACTGGGCGCTGTCCGGAGGCGTTGACCCCGCGGCATTCATAGAAAAATACGGCTCGCGTATCTTCTGTACCCATTTAAAGGACATGGCTGTTATCAACGACGCCGCGGTTATGACCGAAATGCTCACAGGCAACATGAATTTTGACTCTGTCATGGCCGCTTCCGAAAAAACAGGGGTGAAATGGCATTTTGTTGAGCAGGATATCGTACGTATCAACGCTTTTGAGAGTATGAAGATAAGCCATGACAATCTCAAGGCGCGTTATGATATGAACTGACAATGCATCAATAAATATATCTGACTATTCTGGCTATTCAAACTATATTATACAAGGAGAACATTATGGCGGAATTTATACTCAGCGCGTTTGCCGACGAATACTCGCCGGTGTTTGACGAGCAGCTTCTGGGGCTTGCGGAACACGGCATAAAATACATGGAGATACGCGGTGTCGACGGGCAGAACATTGCCGATATCACCGTTGAGAAAGCCCGGGAAATCAAATCAAAACTTGATGCCGCCGGTATCGCCGTCTCTTCCATGGGTTCCCCTATCGGAAAAACAGGCGTAAACGACCCCTTTGAGCCGCATCTGGAACAATATAAGCGTGTTATAGAATCGGCGCATATACTCGAATGTGACCGGATGCGTATTTTCAGCTTCTTTATTCCGTCGGGGACCGCACCGGAGGAATGCCGGGGCAAGGTTTTTGACCGGATGGGAAAACTTCTGGATATCGCAAATGCCGAGGGTATGATTTTATGTCATGAAAACGAGAAGGGTATTTATGGGGACCTTTCCGAACGCTGCCTTGATATACAGGAATATTTCAAGGGTGAAATCAAGTGTATATTTGACCACGCGAATTTTATATGCTGCAATGAAGAGCCCTATCCGAAGGCTTTTGAATTATTGAAGGACCATATCTATTATCTGCATATCAAGGATGCCGACAGCGAACACCACATGACCCCCGCCGGAGACGGCATAGGCCGTATTCCCGAAACAATTGAAGCGCTGCGCGCCTATGACCGGACATATGTGCTCACCATCGAGCCGCATTTGCGCGTGTTCAAAGGACTGGACGCACTTCAGAGCAAACACGGCGAAGGCGCGGTTTTGAATCAATACGCCACCGCCGCCGAAGCCTTCGGCGCCGCGGTAAAGGGCATCAGGAGATATATATAAAAACAAACAGGGAGATTCACTATGTCACAATTTAAAATGCTGGCTGTTGACCTCGGAGCATCCAGCGGCAGGGGTATAATCGGCCGTTTTGACGGCGAACACCTCACACTTGAGGAAAACCATCGCTTCCCGAACGAACCCGTTTTCAGCGCGGGATCGCTCAACTGGGATATCCTGCGTATTTTTCATGAAATAAAAGCGTCAATAGGAAAATGCGTGCTGTCCGATGACCGGGATATAGCCAGTATCGGCATCGATACCTGGGGGGTAGACTACGGTTTGCTGGACAAAAACGGCAAATTGCTGGCGAATCCGTATCATTACAGGGACGGCAGGACCGATGATATACTTGACCACGCCTTCGATATTATGTCAAAAGACGAAATATATAAGATTACCGGCATCCAGACGATGAATTTTAACACACTGTTTCAGCTGCTCACGGATATGCGCGACGACGAGGCGCGTTTTGCCGCGGCGGACAAGATGTTGTTTATACCCGATCTGTTGAATTACTTTTTGACCGGCGTAAAGCAGACCGAATATACGATAGCCTCCACCGGGGCGCTGCTGGACGCCGCGAAGAGAGACTGGTCACATGATATAATAAAACGCTTCGGCATACCCGAAGGGCTGTTTACCGATATCGTGAAACCCTGCCAAAAGGTCGGCGGTCTGCTCCCCAGAATTCAGGAGGATACAGGCAGTCTGTCCGCCCGGGTGGTTACCGTCGGTTCCCATGATACCGCTTCCGCCGTTATCGCCGTTCCGGCAAAGGGAGACGATTTCGTGTATATATCCAGCGGAACCTGGTCTCTCATGGGCAGCGAAATCGCCGAACCGGCTATAACCGCAACAACCGCGCGTTATGATTTTACAAACGAGGGCGGAGTCGGCGGTAAGATACGTTTTCTCAAGAACATCATGGGACTCTGGCTCGAGCAGGAATCCAGACGTCAGTGGATTCGCGAAGGGAAATCAGTTACCTACGACGAGCTGTCGGATATGGCGGTCGCGTCAAAGCCGCTGGCTTATCTGATCAATCCCGATGACCCTTCTTTCAGCGCCCCGGGCAATATGCCCCGGCGTATCGCGGAATACTGCCGTAATACCGGTCAGGGCGCGCCCGAAACGATGGGCGAGATTGTCCGCTGTATTTTTGACAGTCTGGCGCTTAAATACCGGTTTACCGTGGAAAAAATAGATGAAATCAAAGGTTCCCATACGCCCTTTATAAATATTGTCGGCGGCGGCACAAAAGAACCGCCTCTGTGCCAATTTACTGCCGACGCCTGCGCCCGCCCGGTGTATGCCGGCCCGGTCGAAGCTACCGCGATAGGAAACCTGGTCGCACAGGCGATGGCTTCGGGGGAAATAGCAAATATTTCCGAAGCACGCCACATGATACGCAACTCGTTTGAGATAACGATGTACGAACCCGGTGACACCGAAAAGTGGGACGAGGGCTATGAAAGATTCCAAAAATTGATATAACACACAAAACATAAAACAAAGGAGCACCACATGTCTGCAAACAAAGCATATGAATTAGCGAAGGAAATCTACGCCTCTATTGGCGTTGACACCGAAGCCGCAATAGCGGCGACAGAAAAGATACCGATCTCCATGCATTGCTGGCAGGGAGACGATGTCCGCGGTTTTGAAAACCCCGAAGGGGATCTCACCGGCGGTATTCAAACCACGGGCAACTATCCGGGCAGGGCAAAGACCATCGATCAGCTCAAAGCCGACTTCGAGAAGGCGGCGTCGCTCATCCCCGGAAAGAAACGCATATCGCTTCACGCGATATATCTTGACAATCTCGGCGAAAAAACCGACCGCGACGAAATAGAGCCGAAGCACTTCAAAACATGGATTGACTGGGCAAAGCAAAACAATCTGGGCATTGATTTCAATCCCACCTGCTTTTCCCACGAACTGAGCGCCGACGGATTCACCCTGAGCCATCCCGATGACGGTATCCGCAAATTCTGGATCAATCACTGCAAGGCCAGCCGCAAAATCGCAGAATATATCGGCCGCGAACTGGGCGATACGGTTGTAACAAATTATTGGATTCCCGACGGCTTCAAGGATATTCCCGTTGACCGTTACGCGTGGCGCAAACGTCTCTCCGAGGCGTATGACGAGATATTCAGGGATTATTGCGATCCGAAATACAACCTGGACGCGATTGAAAGCAAGGTGTTCGGTATTGGGGCGGAGAGCGCCACCATTGGTTCCCATGAGTTCTATCTGGGTTATGCCGTTAAGAACGACAAGGTGCTGACTCTCGACGCCGGTCACTTCCACCCCACAGAGGTTATCTCGGATAAAATTTCGGCATGTCTGCTCTTTGTCAGCGACATACTGCTTCATGTTTCCCGCCCTGTACGCTGGGACAGCGACCATGTGGTTATCTTTGACGACGAACTGAAGAATATCGCCCTTGAGATTGTCCGCAACGGTTTCGAAAAGCGGGTTCATATAGGACTTGATTTCTTTGATGCCTCCATAAACCGCATAGC
The DNA here is from genome assembly GCA_028709565.1 of Eubacteriales bacterium. Lineage (GTDB taxonomy): Bacteria > Bacillota > Clostridia > Oscillospirales > CAG-272 > JAQVWU01. The sequence goes on along the minus strand of JAQVWU010000130.1, from coordinate 3,245 downwards.
CGCTTGGGTTATCGGCACGCGCAATATGCAGAAGGCACTGCTGTATGCCGCCCTTGAACCCACTGCAAAGCTCCGCGCGCTGGAACTTGAAGGAGACTATACCTCCCGCCTTGCCCTGCTTGAGGAATGCAAATCGCTGCCCTTTGCCGCGGTCTGGGATTACTATTGCGAGAAAGCCGGCGCCCCGCTGCGCGGTGACTGGCTCGGAGAGGTTAAGAACTACGAAAAGGACGTTTTGTGCACAAGATAAAAAATAATATGCATATTCGACAGGAGTCCGCCGTACGGGGGGTTCAACTTAGGGATTTACAGGAACAAGTAAATATATGACCGACTCTCTTCAAGCGGAGGCTCGAAAGTAAAGACTGCACCGAAGGTAAAACTTTTAATGCAGTCTTTCATTTTGTAAACTTTCATAGTTTTGCTGAATTATCACTATATTGTATGCGAAAAAAAGTCTATGGCAGGTTATAGTCTTAAGGTTAGAGTCTTAAGGTTCTTCCAAATACGTTGGATTCGATGTACTCTATCATTGAATTAACGGTGGGAAATTCTGTGATTTGTAGTTTTCCGTCGTCAAACTCGAAGTCAAATTCGGTTTCCAAATTTACTACAGTTTGAATAAACGAGATCGAATCAAGACCAATGCTTTTTAAATCCGTATCAAGAGAAATATCTTCTGTAATTTTATCGCTGACATTTGCTATAATTACATCAAAGGCTCTTCTTTGAACGTCGTTCAGCCGTTCATTTAAGTCGCAAGATTCTGTTTTGTCTTCGGTTGACTTTATTTCAATATATTCCAATGCTCTTTTGCGATCGACTTTACCATTAGAATTGAAAAAGAAGCGCTCTACTCGTTTGAAAATTGCGGGAATCATGTATGCGGGAAGTTTAGAGGAAAGATATTTTAAGATTTCTTTGGAATCTATTTCATTATCACTTGTGTAGTAAACAGCGAGAATTTTATCGACTTCGCTCGTTTCTACGGCAAAAACAACTGCCTGGGTTACTCCATCTATTTTATTAAGATGTGCTTCTATTTCTTCCGGTTCAACTAAATGTCCGTGAATTTTTATTTGATTATCTGCTCTACCCAAGCACACAACATCATCGTTCTGATTTAAACGGACAATATCTCCAGTGCGATAAAAGGTATTATTTGAGATAATTACGGTTTTTTCACTTGTAAGCAGTTCATTGTTTAAATATGATTGAGCCAGACATTCCCCACCTATAAACAGTTCACCCTTATCTCCAATTGGGACTTCTTTTAAATTCTTATCCAGAATGAGATATAAGATGTTCGGTATGGGTTTACCAATTGGAATATCGCTGTCTGCAAAATCGTGTGGGACTTCAAAATGGAATGTATCATCCGAACATTCGCTTTGCCCGTAAGCGTTCACGAGTGATATGTGGGTATAGGCTTCGTAAAATCTATCAACTACAACTTTATCAACTTTTTCTCCGGTCAAAATAATTTTCTTCATGTGTGGCAGTGCTAGCTTTTGGTGATTGTCGCCTATGTAGTTGCAATAGGCATATAATGACTGCGGTATCATGCTTATGACATTGATTTTATCTCTTTCGAGTTGTTCAAGGAATTGATACGGCTTTTTAATTAGGTCATTATCATAAATATATAACTGAGCCCCAAGTAAAATAGGAGTTAATACTTGCCATATCGAAGCTACGAAGCCTATATTGAAACTTAGGCAAAGGCGACTCTCGGATGTCAGTTTTAGAAAATCTATTTTTGATTCAATATGATTAAATACACCTTCATATGTCAAAAGCACACCTTTTGGGATGCCCGATGAACCGGATGTGAAAATACAGTATGCTAAGTCGCGAGGATCGTATACTAACATATCATTATCTGAACCATTTGTCGTGTCTAGCTTTTTATAATTTAAGATAAAAGTTTTGTGGTTTTTAAAATCAATCTGCTGATTTCTATTATGCAATATAACTTTAGGATTGCACTCTGATAAAATTCGAATGATCTGTTCAGAAGGGAGGTCAATATTAATCGGAACAACGATGGCGCTACAGTTAAGTGTTGCCAATATAGACAATACCATGTCGATTGAATTTGACATATATATTGCCACGAAATCTCCTTTACTAACGCCTACTTGCTTTAACTCTGTCGATAAAGACATAACAATACTTTTTAGTTCGGCATAAGAAATGGATTCATTTATATATATAATAGCTTTTTTATCGGAATTGTTTTGAGGAATACTAAGTGTTGTAATTGAATTGTTTGCAGTATTATTCACTTCTTTCACCTCGTTATTATCGTTCAGAATTAGGGTCATCTGAAAAAGTTAGAATTGCATGAATTATGATATAGTTCGACATATACGAAGACCGAAAATAATCTGTAAAAAAGGCGTAAATGGGAGCGCAGGCAGTTAGCGACGTTCATCACAAACACCTGTAACCTAAGTTCCCGTAAAGTCTAACGAGAAAAATAAAAAACATAGATGAAATAGCTGGTTTTTTAATTTTTCAATTGACTTATTCCTCGTCATACATTATAATGTATGACGAGGAGATGATTGTAATGTCTATTATTTATCAAACAAACAAGAAAACTGGTATCATTTACGCCTATGAAAGTAAAGCCTATTGGGACAAGGAAAAGAAGCAATCAAGAGCCAAGAGAACACTTATCGGTAAAATCGACCCTGATTCCGGTAAGATTATTCCCACTCGCGAATATCGGAAACAGACAAAGCCCGCAATCGAAAGTCCGGCTAAACCCGGACCAGTGCCTATGCTTAAGACCCAACGGAGTTTTTTTGGAGAAAATTATCTGCTTGATCAGATTGGAAAGGAAACAGGCGTCGAAGTTGATCTGAAAGCTTGTTTTCCAGGTCAATACAAAAAAATACTGTCCCTCGCCTATTACCTTATACTCGAAAAAAACAACTCGTTAAGCAGGTTTTCTCACTGGCAAAGATTACATATTCATCCCTTTGGCGACGATATTTCTTCTCAAAGAAGCAGCGAACTCTTTCAATCCATCGAGGAGAGCTAGCGCATGTCCTTCTTTGGAAAACAAGGCAAACGACGTATTGAAAAGGAATACTGGGCGTTTGATATTACAACCATTTCCAGTTATTCTGATGTACTTAAGCAGGTCAAAAAAGGTAAAAACAAAGAAAACCACCGGCTGCCTCAAATCAATCTGGCACTTCTTTTTGGAGCGGAATCCGTACTGCCCTTTTATT
>JAQVWU010000129.1 GCA_028709565.1 Eubacteriales bacterium | reverse complement strand
CACGACAGATAATCGTATAGGATTTTTTTGTTTGACAGAAAATAGATGCTCAGGAACGACGATGCCGGTGAAGAAAGGAATAATACGATTTTTACTTAAAACAGGGTCACTGCGTCTTTATATTAAATTTCCTGCGCCTGACCGCGATATATACAACCGAAGATATTACCGATACCGTCGATATTACTGCGCAGATAACCGGTATAATAACGCTCTTATCTCCATTGGCAAAATCGTCCTGTGCGGCGGCAAGCGCGGAGAGCCTTGCTTCCTCAGCAGCCTGCCCGGGACTTAACCACCGCGCGTAAAGCGTATGATTTTCGGGATGGGTGACAAGTTTTTCCGCGGTGACTTTAACCCCACCGTGTTTTTGCGTATACCAACCGCCGAATATATATCCCGAAAGCTCGGGCGTATATGTGATTTCCGGATAAACTTCTCCGAATGCCGCCGTGATCGAAGAAAAACTGCCCTGACCGCCGTTTGAATCAAAAGAAACGGTCAGATATCCGGATTCGGTCGCGTGGCTGTATAATACATTTTCCGTAACTATATATAAAAACGGAAAAACAATAGCAGAAAACCGCGTTATAAGGATTAATACGGTTATTGCTGAACCAAATCTGAATTTACGCATCATATTTATTCCTCGGGCTTTTCCGTCCCAGCGCGGCTGCTGAAGCTACTGATATAAACACAACGATAACAGTGGCGAAAATAGAAACCGTATCGGTGGCGCTCAGTCCGCTGCTGCCGGAAGATGCAATGGGTATTTTATCTGCTGACAAGACAGATTCTTCAGCCGCTTGCGCTGCAGTCGTAACCGACGCTTCGGTTTCTTCAGCGGCAATAACAGCCTGTGTTTCGGTCTTATCGGCGATATCATCTCCGGTTGCAGGCAAAAGCAGAACCGAATAAGCCGCTGCGCTGTCGATCGGCGCGCTTGTCATGGGAATCATTTTATTTTGAAAAACAATACCCGACGCATCGCTCCAATACGCGTTGTTCGCGCCGCTGACTGTACAGTAATATACACCGTCTTCCGAAGGCTTAAATACGCTGTCGGTTGCGCCGCTTATGCGGACAGCCCTGCGCATATCGCCGCTCATTTTATACCACTGGCAGGAGGTTATGGCTCCCCGGGAATCAGCCTTAAGAACAAGCGAATCGTCAGCATCCAAAGAACTGTTGATTTCCACTCCGAGCAGATAACGGTCGGGATTCCACAGAATTTCGTACCAGTGATCAAAACGCGCTTTGACCGCTTCGAGCATTTGTGCGGCGCGTGTATCATAATCATCAGGCTGGGACCAGCGTATCCAGTTCATATACTGCGCGGCTGATATCTCATCGATGAGCGCGTTCATTGAATGGATGTCTTCTCCGCCCTCTCCGAGAAGCTGCTCCAATACGGGGCGGAGCCTGTTTTCGTTAATATCGCTTATAAGCGTCATGAATTCGCCCTTTTGCCATAATTGTTGATTCCATATATACTGCTGTTGTTCAGTATAGGCAAAGGTAGTTCCGAACAGTGTTTTATCATACATGACCGATGATCCGCTTTCAAAATCCCATACCGGACCGAATGTCAGTTTATCGTATTTTGTTCCGTCGGTGTCCTTGAACATATAGGTACTTGTTCGATATATTTCCCAGTTTAGGTAATAAGAATAAATCAATATCTGCAGCGCATAGCTCTCCATATCGGCATAATCGCTGTAATGTATGCCGGATTGATTGCGTCCGGACTTTGCGAAGATCGCGTTTTCAAACTGCTGCACATATTCAGCTATATACTGTACCTGCTCCCGTGTTGCACAGGCAGGGCTTTTAATATTGACATACATACCCTCTTTTGTTTTGAAACCGCATTCTCCGTAGGTGCCGCACATTATCTCCAGCACATAGCCGCCTGTGATATCGGTTGTTCCCGCGGCAAGCGACGCGTCACTGCAATAACTGTAGCTTTCAATGCCCGCGATGATTGCGGGATCGTTCCGAGAGCTTGAAGATGTAACCCGTTTTGTCGCTGACGAGTCGTATAGAGTGTTTTTCTCGAGGTCGGTTATCTCAATCGAGCCGTTGATGTCCATGCGTTCGGTCAGAATATATACGCCGCGATATTCACCGCCGATATAAACGTCTGTATAACGGGCGCAAATGTTGAAATAATCCCTTCCCGCGAGAGCATTATAGCTGTTAAAGGCAAGGAGATAGCTCAAACCCGTAGGATCGTAACCACCGTGGACGCGGATGCGCAACAAAGCCCACTTGCGGCTCTTGCCCGCACCGTCGATAAGCTCGACTTTTTTTCCTGTGTTCATATTATATGAATTCTTGGTATTGAGCTTGCCTGAAGCCTCATAGGAAGTCAGTCCGTGTCCCTTGAGCCTGGTTATTCTGTCGTTGTATATACATTCACCGCCGGGCAATACCATCTTCATGTCACCGGTGCCTACAAATTCTTTATCGCTGTTTATCTTCATCAGTGTCCGTTCACCCTCGTCAAGGTTGAAATAGACCGCGCTCAAGGACGCGCTTTTCATCACGTGAAGTGTATAACGGTTAAAGCCGCCCGACGCGTTCTTCTCATAGATATATACCTGACCGTTTGTACAGTCGAGGATAAAGGGCGTATTTGCTTTTATGGTTTCTCCTGTATCGGTATCATAATATCCGAGAGAACCGGTATAGACCAATTTTACTTCAGACAATTCTGCCGATGAGGGTAAAAAAAGATAATACTTCCCTCCGCTCCCATATAACCCTATACGGTCCGCGACTCTCCAGCCGTATACATCATCGTAATCCGTATCGGCAGCGACAGGCGGAGCGCCGGTTTTTTCCGTCACTGACGGCAAGGATGCCGCGAAGCAACCCAGACTTAACAGAGCGTATATCGCGACAACCGCAGCAACGGTCAGAGAGCTTTTTATCATGGTATGTAGTCTCATTTTTATCTCCTGTATCGTGGAATAATATTATGTTGAAAACACGAATACTTCCCTGTCGAACGCTTTCAAAATACCATATTTTATATAATGAGCTAAATGAATAATACCACCGAAACTCTAAAAAGTCAAGAGTTTGTATTACCGGTGATTCATTGACGCAAGATACATATTTTACTTGCAGCAGACGGTAATAGGTGGTATAATGCTAATATAATACCATCTATGCCTCATAAAAAAGCTTACCTCATAAACAAAGAAAGGATACATAAAAATGAAAATGAAAAGGGCAATTGTAATCGGCGCGACGGGACATGTCGGGTCATATCTCGTACCCGAACTGGTTAAAAACGGCTATGATGTCTGCGCCGTATCGCGCGGCATAAAACAACCTTATACCGCCGGCGCTGCAGAATGGAAGGAAGTTCACACCGTCAAACTCGACCGTCACTCAATGAATGAGCATGAATTCGGAGAGGAGATTGTAAAATACCGGCCTGACCTTGTCTGCGACCTTACCGCATACACATTAGATGACGCGAAAGGAGTCGCGGAGGCTTTGATGCGCTCAGCCGAAAACGCTTATCTTATACAGATAGGCTCAATCTGGATCTACGGCGATAAATACGAGGTTCCCGTTCCGGAGGACCATCCGCGTACAGACAGCAGCGTTTACGGTCGCGGCAAAGCCGGGATAGAAGCTTATCTCCTCGGTCACTCCCGTGAAGGAAAGCTGCGCGCGACCGTGATACATCCGGGCCATATCAGCGGCTGCGGTTGGCTGCCGATCAATCCGCAAGGCAATCTGAATCCGCAGGTTTACCTTGACATTATCGCCGGAAGTCCTGTGCTGCTGCCCGGCGACGGAATGTATACCCTTCATCACGTCCATTCGCAGGATATTGCCTCACTCATAACTGCCTGCATAAAACATAAACCATACGGCGAGGCATTTCATGCCGTTGCCGAGCGAGCCGTTACCCTGCGCGGATTCGCAAAGATGCTGTATGAATACTACAGACACAAAGAAGAGACCGAATTCGCTCCGTGGACGGAATTTACATCAAGAATTTCAAAAACAGACGCCGATATAACGCTCGATCATATATCGCGTTCTCCCGTATGCTCCATGAAAAAGGCACAGACAATGCTCGGATTCACACCGCAATATTCAATCATCGAAACCGTAACGCAATCACTGGCCGCCCAGGCGGAAATCGACGAACGCTTTAAAATCGCCTTAAAAAAACATACACATGAATGAGGTCAGCAGTATGAAATTAAGATTATTTTATATTATTCTGTGTATTGCCGCCCTAATTACAGCCGCGGCAGGTTGTACGGCTTCCGAAACGGACCGGTCAGGAATAACCGAAAATATAACTGCCGCGGAAGAAAGTGCGACATTGCCTGCTCCGGATCTGCCTGATGACATTTATTATGACGGTTATGAATTTACCATTCTTATCACAGGCAATATCGAAAACAACTGGCAAAAGAACGATTTTCGTGCTGACGAACAAAACGGAGAAGTTTTGAATGACGCCCGGTATTTGCGCAATCAGGCGGTACAGGAACGGTTCGGTGTTGAAATAAAAACATTCGAACAATTCGGACCTGCCAAAGGCGCGGGGAGCGGATATGAATTGATTGCAAAATCGGTTATGTCTTCCGATTATGCATATGACGCAGGCGTTATATGCGGTTATGATATCTGCAACCTGGCTTGTATCGGGCATTTATATGACCTGAATTCCCTGCCATACTTAAATCTCGAATCAGCATGGTGGGATCAGAAGGCAAATGAAGACATGACGATAAAGGGCAGAATGTTCTTTACGACGGGAGATATCAGCACAGCCGACAATGACGCTACCTACTGCATTTTATTTAATAAGAAATTACTTCTGGATTTCAATTTAACCGATCCCTATACATCGGTCATTGACGGAAAATGGACATTTGATCATATGACGGAAATGGGTAAAACCGCAGCTTCCGATCTGAACGGAGACGGCAAATTCGACAAGAATGACCGATTCGGATCGATCATATGGGATGACAGTATCATGGGAGTTGTTAACGGCACCCTTGAAAAATGCGCGACCGTCAATAACCTCGGTGAAATTGAACTGACTCTTTACAATGAAAAAGTTATTGACACTATAAAAAAGTATACCGATTATATTTATGACAGGCAGGTCTGTTACAATTATCAGCGGGTAAGTTATGATATCACGGACCCCGTGCTCATGTTCAGCGGAGATCAGTCGTTGTTTTTTATGCAGCTTCTTGATCTGACCTCCTACTTTCGCAATATGGAAACCGATTTCGGCATATTGCCGATACCCAAATATGATGAAGCGCAGGAAAGTTTCGGTCACGGAATCGGATCATGGCATTCCCAGTTTTTATGCGTTCCCTCCGTTTTGGAATCTCCGGAACGCAGCGGGATTATTTTAGAAGCACTGGCAGCCGAATCACTTGATAAAGTCACGCCGGCATATTATGAAAAGACATTGATCGGCAAATATTTTAGAGATGATGAAAGCATTCAAATGCTGGATATAATTTTAAGCACGCGCGTATATGACCTCGGATGGTATTATCAGATAGGAAAATATAACGATGAAATACTGTACCTTGTATATGAAACCGATACAGATTTTGCTTCGCGTTACACCAAATATGAGGAAATTGCGCTCAACGATGTAAAGCGAATCAATGAAACTTTCGCGGAAATTTTAAAATAATTGTGCAGGATATACTATTGTTCAAAATAAAAAAATCGGCATCCTTATCAGTATATCTACGGATCTTTCGCAAACAACCAAATATAATTTTAGATATGGAGGGTCTTTTGAAGGGTATAATGAAATCAATGTTTTTCACGAGAGCGGCTGCCCTCTTGATTGCCGTTCTCATCTCGATACCGATTTTTATTGCCTGCTCATCCGAGCAAACTGCCGGTGTTGTTACATAAAAAACGGTTACAGAGACTTAAACGGTGACGGAAAGCATGATATTAATGATGCATACGGTTTTACCATCGGCTATAACGAAGTCACCTTTTTACGCAAGCAACTTCCGCGGTCCTCGAAGCGCTGTCGGTCTCTTCATATAAAAAGGTCACTTACGCGCAATTCAATGTTACATTTCAGGATCGTTACGCTAAGATCCTGAAACCATGTCGATGTTCGAACTCATCCATAACAGCATCCATTGGCGCAAAATTGTCCGGCTTTTCAAAAAGCCTGGGATAATTTCTTTGACACGATCGCTGTGTTGGGTTGAAATAACAGAAACTGTCAGCCGAGGTCATACCCGCAAACGTTTCAGGAAGTTTATTCAGGAACACCAACCGTCACCTTCGTTTTCCCTTCCCGCTTTACCGGATGGCGACGCATGTGATCGAAATAAAGTTCTTCGGTCGCGAGCGCGATTTTGGTTACCGAAAAGTCGTTTCCGTGGGGGTATATATAAAACGTATCGTTTATCGTATTCAAGTCTATGCAGTCACCGAATTTTCCGAGATAATCAAATTCGATATGACAGGCATAAAGAGATATCACCGGTTTTTCTACAGTAAACGGTTTGCCTTCACCGTCCACACCCGAAAGCAAAAAACCGTTCATATTATGTGTCAGCACTCCGTTGCCGAGACGGATATACCCTCCGGAATTTGGCAATGAATCGATGTGGCATTCGGTTTCAAAGAAATATGTGCCCTCTTCGACTTCTCTTCGGACCTCAGCCCTTTCCCACTCGTACCAATCGGGGATATGCGCGAATTCGGTTTTACCCGAAACAGCCGACAGAACGCCGTTTTCGGCAAGAAACCAGTGTTTTGCGCAGGAAAGACAAAATATTTCCGTTCCCTTGCTGTTCATTTTGTTTTCGGTATAACAAGCGGGACATTTGTACAGCACTTTATGCAGACCTTCGGCGCGCCGATTATACTTTACCAGGATATTGTTTTCACGCTGCCAAAGGTAATCATCGTAGATAAATTCTCGTCTTATCGCTTCGTTAATCTCATCTGTTGTGGCATTCCGGAGTTCATCCGCGGTAAAAAGCTGCTTCATTATCGCTTCAGTGTGCCTGACTTTACGTTTTTTCAAATTCCAGAACGGCGCATCGATATGGTGGCCTTTTGTAATCATGGTCACAACCGGCACTTCCATAAGTTTGCATAGCTGTCCGAGCGATTCATGAAGAAACGATGTCGTACCGCATAAAGAGTAACGCGCTTCGGGATATATTACAAGCACGTCTCCGTTCGCAATCACCCGCTTTATCTGGCGGATTAGGGTGACGTCGTTTGTGAACTTTCGCTTGCAGATACAACCGACATTGCGCATGAGCCACTCGCGTCCGATAAATCCGTCAATTGCCACAATATAATTCGCTCTATGCGGGAAAATTCCGGCGGTGGCAACCTTGAAATCAAAAAAAGCGTTGTGATTTCCGAGAAATATGTAAGGAGGTTTTAATCCTTTACAATTAATTTTTGTAATCCTGACGCGGTGTTTCCACACATCGGGGAAACTTAAAAGCCAGGTAATCGGCTGCAGGTATCTCCGCTGCCTTATAGGGGGCTTTTTCATGTTAAAACGTTTAATTTGGCTGCCTCTTCCGTCCATAGATCTCCTCCCGATTGCAATCAATCCAATCGCAGATATTATATCATTA
>JAQVWU010000128.1 GCA_028709565.1 Eubacteriales bacterium | reverse complement strand
GCCAGCGCCTCAAGGACCGCGCCCGTTAAATCCGGGTCGGAACAGGTGACGGGAACCGCGAAGGATGAGTAAACGTTACGGGCGACGGTGTAATATCCCGCCTGATTTTCGTCCCATTTGGGCGCCGGCAGAATACCGTATTCGTCCTTCATGTCCCGGTAAAACTCGGCGTTGTTGAATTCAGCCGAAACAAACAGCAGCCGTCCCTCGGTGAACATTTTTCTTAAAGCCTGATGCATCGACAGGTCGTTTCCCGCATCGGAAAGTTTGTTGATCGCGATACCCGGATAATCGGCGAACAGACCGCACAGATATTCCACGGCGGCGGCGGTCTTATCGCCGCCGAACACGATTGTCGGATAGCCGTTTTCGTCGTTTGCGGTAACCTCCAGGTCATAGGCGCCTATATACATATTCAGGTGATTCCGGTCGTATACCGCGTATCCGTAGCAGTCGTCGGTATTGACCTGACCGTCACCGTTCAGATCCATGTAGACCGATTTTGCCGCTGTATCCATGTTTTCACGGGTCCAGGCGCCGCTGTTCACCAGATCGTACGGACTGTCCAGACCCAGCGACCCGGCCAGATTTATATTAAAATACAGGCAGAGGGTTTTCTTGATCAGGCTCAGGGAGATATCCCCCGACGCCAGATACAGCCTGCCGCCCAAAGTACCGTATCTCACCAGATCCTGTACCCACCACGGTTTGTCAAAGTCGGCATAGGGCAGGTCAAGCATATTCATGACCACACCATTCTGAATAAAGGCGGGCATGTTGTATGTCAGGGCTCCTACAATCTGAAAGGCGTCGTCGCCCGCCTGCACGGTGCTGGTGACATGGTTTACAAAGGCGGTGCGGTCATCGGTGGCGTTGCCCCGCATGGCAAAGGCCGTGAGCAGGATGTTCAGGCGTTCCTCGACATTGCGGTTGCTTTCATAGACCGCGTCATCCACTACATCCCCGGTCTGTTCGGTGTTTATAAACTCTCGTATCTCTTCTTCGCGGTACATAATCGTAATTTCTTTGCCGTCAAAATCCAGATTGTCAGGTAAATCATCCGCCGCGAATAATACCGTATCGGATATTGCCGCCACATCGCCGGTTTGGACCGGTTGTTCGCTTTGTACCCCGCTGTCCGGAATGCTCTGCGCGCATGAAGCCGCGGCCGATACAAGCAGCGCGGAGAGAATGAGAATCGCGTAAATTTTCTTCATTATGAGCCCTCCATAATATAACGGTTATGTTAAATCGATGTGCTTATAACCGATTCTAATATAATAATCCATGTAATTCAATAAATATACGCGAAAATCACCAATATATTTTATTTATAATGCGTGTTTTAAGGAAAGCAGACAAAAAAGCGCCCGGACGGGTAAACTGCCGGCGCTCGTGTTTTTTAATTGTCATCGGATTTCATGAGATAGTTGAGGATAACGTCATCGGGTTCCAGGCTTATCGCCGCCTTCCTGTCGTCATGAACGAAGACAACGGTCCGCTGGGCGCGCGGGAAGAGATTGACGCAGTAGTTGTAGTGATATTTGATATCGCTGTGCTTTTTTTCGGCTTCGGCTCGGGAATTTACCACATCGACGATGCCTGACAGCGGCAATACGGCAACCGTTCTGCCGTATTTACCCTGGGTGCGCACGACGGAGAGGGCCGGCGTTCCGAATTCCTGACCGTAGGCCGCGCCGATGGCGTCGGGGTCGGTGTCCCGGATGACGGGACGCTCGTCTATTATATATGTGAAGCTGCACAGCCGGTAACGCGCGGTAATCTGGATGCCCGCTGTGAGGCATATGACGGTAATCAGTTGCAATATCAGCCTGTTGGCGAGACCGGATACCGCGAAGAACATACAGATTGCGGCTGCTCCGAATAAAAAAAGAGGAATTATTATGCCGGCTCTGTTAATCCGGGGCGGTGTGTATCTGTGCATCGCAATCTCCTTGTTCGGTATTTGGTTCTGCTCAGGGAAGCATGCGTTTGGTGGTTATCTTGGGCCACGCGACGCAGGCGGTAAAGGCTTCGGCGTATTGGCATCCGCTCTGAAGGCCGCGGAATCGGGCGCAGGAGCGGACAAATTCGGCAAAATCTATATTGTCATGGTCGCGCATCCACTTGAGCTGACTGATGTGGCACTCAAGCATCTCTATCTTGGTCTCAATGGTATCGCTTATGTCGACATATTCGGTGGGCAGGAAACCGACACCGGCCAGGGTATCCATGTAAAACAGCGGAACCACCGGCGCCGGGGGCTGCGCATTGTCTCCGTTGAAGGCGGGTGTCTCGTAATGCACGCAGGACGCCGTGAAAGAGGCGTCGAATACCAGTTTGGACACCGCGACGTGATCGGGCATGTAATCGTCGGGGCTGTGGGTGATGATAACATCGGGTTGTTCCTGACGTATCATATCCACCATCAGGTCGCGCTGTTCCCGCAGTCCGTCGTAGACTGTAAGGTCGCCGATATCCAGGGTGCGGACCTTAATGCCCGCGATCGCTCCCGCGTTTTTGGCTTCAGCGATACGCATGGTCCGCAGTTCGGGAGGCATGATTTCAACATGGCCCATATTGCCGTTGGCGACATGGCAGACCGTGACGTCGTGGCCGAGCTGTTTGTATCTTACGAGGGTACCCGCGCAGGCGACTTCGATATCGTCGGGGTGACAGCCGACAGCTAAAACTTTCATTATGGAATCTCCTTTGTTTTAATTGTTTTATATGTTTTTTATATGTTGTCCGTGTTTTTGACGTCAGTGCCCGGTTTTGTTTTACTTGTCCGATTTTTCCTCCATGGCTTTGCGCAGGGCGGCGGCAAACGCCGATTCGCCGGGGGTTTCCTGCTTTTTCTGTTTCTCAATGAAGGCGCGCACATCCGATTTGGACGCGCCGGAGGTCTTTCTCTGCTCATGAAAGCGCTCCACGCGCTCACGGAATCCGCACACGCAGGCATAGGTACGCTTTTCGCCCTCTCCGAACACCTCCATCGTTTTATGGCACTCGGGGCAGCGCACGTTTGATTTAAAGATCACATTGCGGCGATATGAACATTCGCGGTCCTGACAGACGAGCATGGTGCCCTTTTTGCCCTTCACGTTCAGCAGAAATTTACCGCACTCGGGACAAACCTCCCGGGTCATATTATCGTGGACATATTTGGTGTCATCCGCCACCACCGCACTGACAAGAGAGGTTGTGTAATTTTTTATTTCCGAGATAAAGGCGGTATGGTCGGCCTTTCCGCGGCTGATGGCGTCCAGTTTTTTCTCCCATTCGGCCGTGAGCACCGGCTCGCGCAGGTCAGGGGGCACGAGGGAGATCAGCTGCTCGGCCTTTGAGGTGGGCACGAGATAATTGCCTTGTTTTTCTATATAAAAAGAGGCGAACAGTTTTTCGATAATATCTGCCCGGGTCGCAGGCGTTCCCAGACCGCCGCCGATAAACTCCTTCATTTTGGTGTCCGTTATAAATTTTGAGGGGTTTTCCATGACCGACAGCAGCGTTGCCTCGGTATAACGGGGCGGAGGGGTGGTCTTCAGAGCCCTGAACTGAATGTTATCACACGGGAACTCATCGCCCTTATTTACCGCCGGCAGTGACTGGTCGGGTTCGCCGTCCTCTTCGTCCTCCTCGGTAAATCCGGTATAGACCTTCTTCCAGCCCGGACTGCCCGCTTCCCTGCCCGCCGCGGAGAAATCCATCCCCTCGCAGCGAAGTTCGACCTTTATGCGGCGATAGGTGCAGTCGGGCATGAAGTTGGCGAAAAAGCGTTTGGCAACCAGCAGATATATTTTCTTTTCGTCGGCATTCATCGCCGAAAGGTCGGCGGGTACCTCGGTGGGGATAATGGCGTGATGGTCCCTTACCCCGGCGTTGTTTATGCAGGAGCGGTGTATGATTTTGCATTCGCGCCCAAAGGGGGCAAGTTCGCCGGTTGATGCGGCGCGGACACGCTCCTGCAGGGTAGGAATGATATCATCGGTCAGATAGCGTGAGTCGGTGCGCGGATAGGTCAGCACCTTGTATCGCTCATAGAGCTGCTGCATGACATCAAGGGTATGCTTGGCGGATAAACCGTGGATTTTATTGGCGTCACGCTGCAGTTCGGTCAGGTCATACAATGCCGGGGGCGGGATGCGGCGGTCGGACGCCGAAAGGGCGGCAACCCTGAAACGTCCCCCCTTTACGGCGGCGGCGACGCGCTCCGCCTCGGTCTTGTCCCAAACGGCGGTCTGACCGCTTTTATCGCGGTACACCGCGAAAAAGTGTCCGGCGCCGGGCATCGCCAGGTCGGCGCGTATGTTGTAATATTCCTTCGGGCGGAAAAGACGGATTTCCTTTTCGCGCTCGGTTATAATGGCGAGGGTGGGCGTCTGGACGCGTCCCGCGGAAAGCCGGGCGTTATGATGACAGGTCAGCGCCCGGGTGACATTGAGGCCCACCAGCCAGTCGGCCTGGGCGCGGCAGACCGCCGAACGGTACAGGTCTTCGTAATCACTGCCGTTCTTCAGTTTGGCGAAACCTTCTTTCAGTGCGCGGTCGGTCTGGGAGGAGATCCACAGCCGCTTTATGGATTTGTAAAAGCCGGCTTTTGCGATAATCCAGCGTGCGACAAGTTCGCCTTCCCTGCCGGCGTCGGTAGCGATAATCAGTGCCGAAACATCGGGACGGTGCATGAGCCCCCGGACCACGCCGAATTGCTTTGAGGTCTGACCGATAACGGTAAGCTCCATCTTATCGGGCAGCATGGGCAGGGTATCCAGACTCCAGGTTTTGTATTTTTCTCCGTAGTGTTCGGGCTCGGCCAGCGTCACAAGGTGACCCAGCGCCCAGGTAACAATGTAATTGTCGCCCTCCATATAACCTGTCCGGTTCTGCCGGCAGTTGAGATGACGCGCAATTTCACGTCCCACCGAAGGCTTTTCGGCGAGGACAAGATTTTTAGACATATATTAACTCGCTTTCCCGGTATTTTCAACTTCGCATCGTTTTCGCATCGTTGTTTTAGCTTCTTAGTATCAATAAAACAACAAAATTTATACCGGTCAATTAAATTATACATGCATGTACCGGAAATTGCAATACGATTAAATAAAATTTACCGGGTGCGTCAAAACACTTGATAATAATGTCGGTTTATGATATCTTAATAATATATTATAATATCCCGGACGGAAATCATACGGATAAAAAACTAAAAAACGGGTATAAATTTTACGAGGCGGTATTTATGTATATCAGCGATTCCGAAATCCGAGACTGCTTCAGGGCGGTATCCGAAAAAAACAAACTCGCTTCCGACACAATCGCGGGTGTTAAAAACGATGGCTATGCGACCGGCTTTCTCAACATCATGGAACACCGCTGGCTTGAGAGGCTTGCCGGCATGCCCGATTATAAAGCCAACCCCGCGGAGGTATATCTGCAGGCTCAGAAAAATTGCGGCGTCGGCATTCTCGACCAGTGGATTCCCACCAACCCTCTGTCTATGGGAAACGACGGTTACGATGGGACAAGCCACGGCGCGACAACCGGCAGCGACGAGATAGTCGTTGACGGCATGGCAATCGACAGTCCCGAAGCCGCCGCCGAACATATGGAGCGCTTTGTCTTTCCGGCGCTGAGGGAGGCGGCGGTTGCTTTCGACGAAGAAACATATATAAGACATGTAGGGGAGAGCGAATATAATATCCAGCAGACAATCGGGGATACGATACTGAAAACCGGATACGCGACAATCGCTTTTCCGTGTCTGCGATACGGAACCTACGGATATATAAATTACTTCAGTGCCTACGCCATGTACCCCGAACTCATGGAACTGGATTTCAAACTCCAGGCGGAATACTGCCGGCGCATAAACACCGCGGCGGCAAAAGCCTACGCCCTGTATGACCTTCCCAAGCTGAACAGGCTGGACCACGATATGACCGATTCCCGCGGCACCCTTGTCAATATCAAAAGTATGGAAAAGATCTGGTTTCCGTATCTGCACTACTGTCTTGAGCCCCTTGCCAAAACCGACCTGCGGATGATATGGCATTGCGACGGCAATATAATGCCCATGATACCGTTATTGCTTGAATCGGGAATCCGCGGGTTTCAGGGCTTTCAATATGAGGACGGTGTGGATTACATAAAGATATGTCAGATGAAGGCAAAAGACGGCAGCAATCTGTTTATTGAGGGCGGCGTTTCGGTAACCCGCACCCTTCCCTTCGGTACCCCCGCCGACGTGAGGGAGGAACTAAAATTTCTGGTTGAAAATAAAGGAGATTGCGATCTTATTCTGGGGCTGTCATCCAGCATGGCGCCGGGTGTGAGATGGGAGAATGTAAAGGCGCTGGCCGAAGGGCTGGATTATTACCGCAGTCACATAATGTAACTTGTTTTTTCAAATGCCATTAAATTCTTACCTATACGCAAAGACACAAATACGCATATGCCAAAATAAAGAACAACGGAGGCAGATTATGACGACAAAAGAACGTTTCTCCCGGATGTATACCCACCGCGAAGCCGACCGCGTGCCGATTATTGACGGACCATGGGCGGGCACAATCCGCCGCTGGCAGCGGGAGGGGCTGCCGGCCGACCGCAGCTGGGTCGATTATTTTGATCTCGACCATGTTGCCGGGATCGGAGCGGACATTTCCCCGCGGTATCCGGCGCGGGTTATAGAAGACACTGAGCGCTATGTTATTTCCACCACCCCGTGGGGGGTCACTTTAAAGGAATTCAAACAGGAGGATTCGACGCCGGAGTTTATCGATTACAGGGTAAACACCCCGGAAGCGTGGGAGGAAGCCAAGTCCCGCATGACCTATGCGGATGACCGGTTAAACTGGGAGCATCTGAAAAACGCCTATCCGGTCTGGCAGAAAGAGGGCATGTGGATACAGGCGGGATTCTGGTTCGGCTTCGACGTCACCCATTCGTGGATGGCGGGAACCGAAACGGTGCTCTGCGGCATGTATGAAAACCCCGACTGGATTTCGGACATGTTCAATACATATCTTGACATGTGCATCGCCCATTTTGAAAAAATCTGGGACGCCGGTTACCGGTTCGACTGCATCTCCTGGCCCGATGATGTGGGGTATAAGGGTACGACCTTTTTCTCGCCCGAAATGTACCGCAGAATACTCAAACCCGTGCAGAAGCGGGCGGTGGACTGGGCGCATAACCGCGGTATTTACGCCCATCTGCATTCCTGCGGCAATATAATGTCCATTGTGCCCGATCTGGTGGAAATAGGCATCGACGGTTTGAATCCCCTTGAGATTAAAGCCGGCATGGACCCCTTTGCCCTCAAACGCGATTACGGCGACAGACTGACGCTGCACGGCGGCATCAACGCGGTGCTCTGGGATGACCGCGACGCCATTGTCGCGGAAATCGAGCGATGTGTCCCGGTACTCAAGCAAAACGGCGGTTATATCTTCTCATCCGACCACTCAATCCCCAACTCCGTTTCTTTTGAAAACTTCAGGGCCATCATAGAAACGGTAAAACGCGTCGGGTCTTACTGATAGTTAAACTATATACAAAAAGAGGACGAACATATGAAAAAAACGGAATCATCAACAAAAATCATTATGCCATTAATCTTTGTAATGCTATTTAGCTCCCTGATTTCCTGCGCCGCC